>JBAXGN010000030.1 GCA_037139415.1 Verrucomicrobiota bacterium
CTCCGGGAGGGAAAAAACGAAAGGCAAAAGGCAGAAGGCAAAATGATGAATGAAACAACCCATGAAACCGATTTTGCAGAAATATTGTTGTGGGCAGAAAAATGGGGAGAAACTGCCATCGGGATGGATGCGAAGTGAGTTTTGCACTTTATTTCACCTTTTTTCACTTTTTTTCACTTTTTGTCACCCTGGTTTTGACGCGTGCCAAGTTGGTTGATCGTTGAGAGAACGGAGCAGGGAGTGAACTCTCCCAAAATAAGTTCGCGCATTGAACCCTGGAGCGACTGATATATGCGCCGACTGACGACATTCCGAGCTGACCTGCTCGGGTAGCGTAAGTCCGGGTGTAACTGCTGATGGGCCAAAACCGAAATATGCGCCGACTGACGTCGTCGGCTACTTGGCCGGGGCTGCGGCCTTCCCCAGTTCTGGTTCCAGTCTGACTTTTGGTATTCATGCTATGCATCGTTTTTTGCACCGCTACCTATACACCCGGATTTTATGGCGGCGCTGCCTTTTTGCTCGGGGCACCTATTTATATTGGACAATCAATACACTATTCGCGCCACACGATGACAATACATGACATATTTTTTTGTAAAAAATATTTGACATGGGTTTTGGCAGGATGGAGAGGGCGTTAACCATGGAGTTTTATGCCCGATGCCTTCGTCTGCGTGATTGGACTGGTTGCCGTTCAGGCCTTTCACGGAACATCTCCCGGACCGCGATTTCTTTCTGGACGACCAGTTGCCTGATTATGGCTACAGCTTCGGCGAGTTCTGGATGGAATGGCCTACCTAGCAGGGATTCCGCCTCGGCAAACTGGCCTAGTTCTCGCAAAGCCTCGGCCTTCATAATCCGTTGCTGTTCGTTCTTTTCATCAAACAGAACCGATAAAGCCCGTAGGTTAGTGCGCTCTTCTTCCGTCATGGGCTCGGCATTGGGGTTCAAGCGGCGTTGATCGTTCCCCGCCCACCACGCCCGCATTCTGAGATATTGTTCCTTGTCCCGTTTAAACACACCTTTGGCAAGGAAGGCCAAATAGTCTTGGAGGGAGGGAGTTTCGCAGCCAAGGGAATTCTCAACATCACTTAATTGATACTCACACTCTTCGCCGACTTGTTCCTGCTCATCAACCCAAACGAGTGCCGCGCAATGCGGACATTTGATCAGCCATGGCTGGTCGGGAAGCATGGGCGCCTCCCGTTTTCCGTCACTCCAGAAACGTGCGCCGCACGTGTTTCCGGAAGCGATCGTGTGCCGCTCGATGTATTTCCCGCAAACTGAGCATTTGAGGATGATAGTTGGTCCTGGTGTCATAACGTATTCCTTTCTGGTGCCAGCGTCAGTTTATACGATGGTCTGTGACATTTGTGGACGCATTTGAGGTGCGTCCTGTGCCGACGGAACAGCTTTTAAGGCGGTCCTGAGGCAATCACAGGCGTGACAATAGTCCGGTGCTGGCATTCGGACCAATTCCTCCAACGCGCAACGTTGACGTTGGCGATCCGTGTCCTGCACAAAGGACCTCGGCGGTTCCCCGTCACGGGGAAGGTAAACCTGGATTTTCTGCCCGATGTGGTCAGCAACCATGGCCATGTCTTCCAGCGCCGTCCAGTTGAAGGCGAACCTTGTGAGCACCGTCGCGAGCCGGAAGTTGGTTTTGGCATAAACTTGCCGAAACTGTGCAATAGCGGAGGCGCGGAAGTCCACGACTGGTTTCTGGCCGATGCCATAAAGCTCATCCAACTGCATATCAATATCCCTCGCGTGCAGAACCAGATGACGCAGCGTGCGGAGGTGCAGCTCGCGATATACGTGCTTTTCGGTTTTAATAACTCGCTCAAACTCCTCTGTCGGTGGTTGCGCCAAGAGCTTCTCAGCCAGCAGAATGTGGTCCTTGGCAATAAAACCCATACTGTAGAGGATCCGCCGGACTTCCTCCTTCGGATCGCGAAGTTGTAAAATTTGGTGGTTCATAGTCGGTTGATGCAGGTTCTGATATCAGGGGTTGTGGCGGTTTGGCGAAGGCTGGCTGTTCACTTTCGGTTCTGGGGGACTGGTTTTCTTGGCAGCAGCGACGCCAGTGACTTGGTCGCCAGTCAATTTTCCGGTCGGTTCGTCGCCCAGAAGACAATACTCGCCTAGAATATGGGGCGTCAGCGGCTTGCCAGCCAGGAGTTTAACTGGCAGGTAGTCGTTTATTAGCCGAAGCAACGTGTGGTAGTCTATCTCCCGCAAATCTGGCGTGGTTGTGTCCTCCTGCTGTTGCCACCATTCCCCAGCCTCCCGCCAAGGCGGGCGGTGGCCTCTCTCCCGGTGGCTGCGTGGTCCACGGAAGAAGATCCAGGCGGTGGGGCGAATCCGGCGAACGTCTCCCAACAGCCAGATCAGCACGCCTGGGCCAATAATGGGCGAGCAAGCATCCGTCACGAGCTTCATATCCGGCGGACGATGCTTCAATGTCTCGTGGAGCACCAGCGCCGAATCCAGATTCATCTCGTTGATGCCCAAAAATTTAAGTATTAATAGTTTGGGTTTGGTTTGGAACCGGGCAATCAGTTCGTCGTTGATTTCGGCCAGCTCTGAGGACCGGTCGCAGTCGGTGACCGTGATTACGGTGTTATCCGCACGCTTTTTCTTGCGCGCAGGCTGTATGTCTTCAAACAAGCTATCAATATCATTCATAAATATTGGCCACAATTTAGCACAAGGGGTGTGACAACTTCGGTCATATTCGGGAACCACTTCCGGCCAGCAGAACTTTTTTTGAAAATTAATGATGACAGCGGGTGTCACACCCGGTGTGCTAAGCTTGGCCTATGAGAAATACTCGACACATTGATCCCAGTGGGTTGGTGGACTGCCAATTCCGGCAAAACAGCCTTAAAAAAGGTTGTGCGAGCATGGCAGTCTGGCTGATACTGGAATAAACTCACCCATGAGCACGAAGAAACCAACAGCCCAGAAGGGCTCCACGCCAACCAGTGACCGCCGCGATCTGGCGGTCGAACCGATCTTGGAGATTGTTCAGGAAACGGGAATTCAGTGGGCAATTCCTGGGGTGCTGGCCTATAGTGGGCGACCTGGGTACCCAGACTACAGCGTTTCGACACATGTAGTGGAACGATGGCTGGAGGAATTGGGGCGACAAGGCATTCGATCAGTGATTAACATGCTTTCGGAGGATGAAATGGACGTCTATTATCGCCGCCTGGAAGCACCGCTGGCCCAGTACTATGCTGACGCGGGTTTAGAAGTACGCCAGATCTCCCACTTAGACCAGGGCGTCGTGGTTGCCAAACCGACACTGCAGGCCAGGCTGCTATCAGCCTTTGAAAGTCTGCCCAAACCGGTTCTTATCCATTGCAGTGCGGGAGTTGAGCGATCCAAGGAGGCGGCTGAGGGGATCAGCAACGCGTGCCGAACCGCCACTGGAAAACGGGGCTCAATGCAGCCCCAGCCACGTGGCCGCCGCAGTGCCAAGGCAGTTCGGGAAAAAAACAGGGTAGTCACTGGCCAATGACGGTTTCAGTACTTTGGTTAACAACGTCTTTATTTTATGTCACTCAAATCTCGCTGTCCGTCTGTGTATCGGGATCTCCTTCAAGCTGGTGAAGCCGCCGAGCGCTGGCTAAGGGATTGTGCCGATATTGAATTCACCTTTGACAACGGAGCACTCTACGTAACCTCCGTCAGGAAGGCGCGGCTGTTGCCCTTGGAAAACACTCGGGTGCAACTTCAACTCCTGGTAGAGGGGCTGACCGCACCCGAAGAGTTCCTGGAACGGATCAGGCCAACGGACGTCGCGCAGTTTCTGCGTCCGGAGATCGTTGATAAGGCACGTCTGGAATTACTCGGAAAGGGTTTGCCCGCCGGTGGTGGGGCCGCCTCGGGAAGGATTGCGATTTGGCGATCGGAAGCGGATGACCCCGTGATTCCGGGGTGTCCGCCCCCCTTGATTTTAAGTGATCGGCACGCCCCAAGTCTGCACGCCACCAAAGCCTGCGCTGGCATGTTAACCCGGATGGGGGGAATCAGCTCCCATGCAGCAATGCTTTGCCGGCAGTTGGGAAAACCTTGTATCGTTGGCTTCCAAAAAGGGGAACTGAGCCACGAAGAGCACTTGTTTACCCTGCCGGGACACGCTCCCTTGCACGCGGGAGATTGGCTGACGATTGACGGCATAACCGGTGAGGTTTTTGCCGGGCAGGCCCAGATTGAAACGAGGCCGTGGAAGTCCCACTCCGAACTCCGCAGTTTATGGCTGATCATCGCGTATGCTGTAACTTCGGGACACGTCCCAGCAAACTGCGCGGGGAATGTGTGGCGGATATGGGATTTCATGCGCCATGAATTACCGCTGCCCGGACAACCAAACAGTAACCAGCCGACCAAAAATTCTCCGCGTCGGAGGGCTTTGCCCAACAGGGAAAACCCCGTCAAGGCGCGGACTAACATGGTTCAAATTGAAACTGTGGACCGACAAAACTACAGCGAAATTATTTGTGGTCTCCTTACGGCGATTGAGCGGCGGCTTGGCCTTTCGGCAGGAGGCAAGTCACAATCGCATAGCCGAGTGCTCTGGGAGATCGGGTCCCCCATTTGCCTGCAAGAGCAAAGTCAGTTGGTGGGATTTGAGTTTACGGGCCTTAACCAACATGACCTCAACTTGATCGAAGTCTCCAGTATTCGCTTTGAGCTTGAGTGTGAAGTTCAGTCCCCCGCCGAGGCTTGGACAGCAGAATCCATCCGGGGAGGTGGGAGCCGGATGATTCCAAACTCGAGGATCGTCAAACGGTGCCGGATCATGGTGAACGGGGTGCCTTTGAAGCATGAGGACATTCCGCAGTTCTACACGTGGCTGCGCCGGCGTGAATATTTTTGACAACGTGGCGGTTGACATTGGGCCGCCCCGCCGAGCACTATGAGACACATGAAAAAGAAATCAATTAAACCGAAGGCCATTAACACTAGAGAAATGCTGCGTCGCGTCATTGCGGTCCTGGACCTTATCAAAAGCTTGAACTACCCGTCCATGGATAAACTTGTGGATGAACTGGATAGACGAGAGCTCTCGCATGATCGGCGAACGGTGTTCCGAGACCTTCAGTGCCTTCGGGATTCCCTCAACTGGCCGATCTTTTATGACGCGGAAAAGCGAGGCTATTACGTGGACATGGAAAAAGGCAAAGAGGCAGGTTTTGATCCCCATGTCCTGGACCCCAAAACCCTTGCGGCCATGCTGCCGCAGGAGACAATACGGCCACGCGCATCCACACTTCCCGCCGGTGAATCGCTGGCGGAGATTCAGAAGTGGGCAAAATCCAAGTTGAAGGCCTGGGAGCCACTGACGGCGCAACCCCCAACGCTGCGCATGGGGATCTTTTACCGGGGATGCCAGATTCTGGAGGGATTGCTTGCCCAGTGCGTTTCAATCCTAACCGTTAGCCGCGTAGAAACGGACGATTTGGAGGCGTATGGCCGGTTTGAAGAACAGGTTGCGTTGCTGCGGCAGGCAAACGAGGAAATTTCAACCACCATTAAAGCGCGTCTTCCCGGAAGCCTCAAGGGCATGCTGCTGCTTTCTGCCCCTGACCTGGCTCTGCTTGAAAAACTCGAACACTTTCGCCAACAGCTTTCGAACCCGGCCCGTTCGTCATTCAAGCAACAACTGGAGGACGTACCCAAGCTGCTTGAACAGTTTCTGCCGGCCCTGAAGGACTTCATTGATAGCGATTTTATGAAAACCTGCGCCGTCATTGAACCACAAAAGCAGGCGCTTCGCGGAGACTGACGGCAGAGGCAGTCGGGTTGGGCAATGTCACTGACCGGTGCGTTTCAGGAACGATTTCCAGTCGAAGTCGTTCGCCGGGTTTTCGACCCGTACTTGTTTGCCGTTATCCAGTTCGAGCGTCACCGCCTTAAGCCCTTTGTGGCAATAATACTCATACACCTGCACCCGGCGCTTCCGGTATTCCCCCTTGGGCAGTTCGGCCAGCGACTTCCAGGTGCGCCGGGAGCGCGGATACCCACGAAACCAATCATGCACATGATCCATAAATCCGGGATCGCCCGGCAGCACCTTGATGGCGTCAGCGTTTTCCGTATGCGAATTGAAGCCATTCCGCTTTAAAGCGCGCAGCGCCTTGGCCCGGCTGCGCGGCAACTCGTAACGGGTCTCGAACTTGCTGGCGCTTACTGTCACCTCGAAAACTTGCTTCGCCGTCCTGGCCAGTTTTGCGTCCAGCGACAAATGCGCCCTGTTCCCGTTAAACTCGAGTCGGAGCGCAACCGGACGTGGGACGGGATGGCGTGTCCGAATGCCAGAGGTTTGGGTGCCCGACGGCAGTTTTTTTTGAATCATGGGTTTCATAGCGTTGCAGGTTGGGTTTCGGTAGCGGCTGTTGTGTTCGTTTTTTGGGAATTATCCAGCATGCCCTGAAAGGCCCGCTTGATGGCATTTTCTTCAGGCGTATTCCCATGCTCATCGGTTTTTGAGGCTTC
This sequence comes from Verrucomicrobiota bacterium, assembly GCA_037139415.1. NCBI lineage: Bacteria > Pseudomonadati > Verrucomicrobiota > Verrucomicrobiota bacterium. Next base: position 6,511 of record JBAXGN010000030.1, read on the forward strand.
CTCAAAGTGAATCTTCAGGTCCCACACCTTGATGGTGATCGCATGGCCGGAGTTTTCATCCTCATTGTGAGGCCAGGTCTTGAAGGTGCCGATTGGCTTGGCTTCCCCTGTTTTTTCCTCTGTGCCCAAGTCCATCTTCGGATATAGCAGATGTACGTTATTGCAAGATCGGCGGTAGGCATAGGCAATCATCTGATACATGTCGCCTTGGGTGACACCAAGATTGGCCTGATTCCGCTCTGCCTTTCTGGTGCGATGTTTCCATTTCGCGTCCGCAATCACACACTGCTCTTTCACGCACTTATCTTTCTTGTTCTTGAAGAAGAGGTCATGTTTAAGCTGAAACGCATCCTTCGCATCCTTATTACGGATTAGATACGGTTGTGAATTGTCCATTTCCCAGTCGGTATTCGCCAGCGATTCAGTGGCTAAGGCGCGAAGATACGACTCGAACAGCCGGTCCATAGGCAGCAGAAAGCAGAAGCGCCGCCCTGTTTGTCCAGAGGCGTCAGCCTGGGCGACGGCAAGAATCATTCGGCACGCATCCAGAACCTCAAGGTAGCCAGCCTGCATGCGGTTCAGATGAACCCGGTCGCAATCAGCGGCGATTCGCGGCACATCCTCCACTTCGTCCATCTCAAAAATGATGGCATCCAGAAGTTCCTTCACCTCGTCCGCATCCGTACAGGCGCGGGCTACGCGGCAGGCGCGCTTGATGATTTGGTTCAACAGGTTGTCGAAGATGAATGGCTCGTGCTCGTACACCAAGCGATGCCATCGCCCGCGTGCTAGGCAGTCGCGGATGTAGGGGTTGATCAGCAACCGTCCGCGCAGCACCACGCCCTCTTCTTCCTGCAACTGGTACTGCCAGTAGGGCTGGGTGGCCACCAGCTTTCGCGCATGGTTGGCGAATAGCCAAAGATAAGCGTCAAAAAAGGTTTGCAAGGAAGCCGGGGCACTATCTGCCACCCCTGGATTCAGCCCTTCGAAATATCCCGCTCTCGAAGCCCAGTGCAGCAGGTTCCGCGTCATTAGCCCACGCATTCCCTGCACCTGCGGTTCTTGTTTTTCCGGTGTTGAATCCTGCTTATTCTTGATTGTCTCGAATTTAGTTTGGAACACCCGTGGCCAAATGTTAATCGTCCGGCCTTCGTACCAGATGGTCCCAACAAAACGCCCGGCTTCAAAGCGGTCTCCCTTCTTCAGCAGATAAGGCTGCTCTGTTTCACTCTGGATTTCGTCTTCGTCGCTGTCATCGGAATTCCCGTCCGAGTTATTGGTCGCCGCCCAAAATCCTGACTGCGATTGCGGCCGATTCTTCCATGTTTCGAAGAGAAAATCCTCCAGACCAGAACAGTGACGTGAGAACCAATCTACGGCATCACTTCTGCCGAGTGGCAATTCGCGGTAATCAAAAAAGTCAATCGGGTTCAAGATGCGATTTGTGGTTTGTCCTTATTCTCCAACCGGACAGGTCGCTCGATGAATCGATAAGCTTTACCGTCATTATTAGGGATCGTCTGCTCCAAGATTTGGACTCCAGCCGCTTTCAAAACGTCTAGTACTGTTTCCTGATTTCCTCCAAAGTATTCCTCGAGCAACGGAACAATTTTCCGGTCCAGTACGGCCTCAAACGAAGCCTTGTCCTTTACGTTCATTAAGTATGCGTGGCCAATGGCAAAGTCCGTTGATTTCTTTCGGATTGCAATTTTTTTGTTCAAATTGACAAGGATATTCTGAAGGTTGCCGACATTCGGAATCCCATCGCTGAGCACACTTTCTGTTGGATCAAGTCGCACAAACTCAAACCTGCGACGCAGGGCAAGGTCAAGTAGGGCGAGTGACTTATCCGCCGTGTTCATGGTGCCAATGATAATCAGGTTTTTGGGCACGCCGAACATTAATCCTTTCGGATGATTTGGGAGCGACACGATTAACTGCTCCTGGCCACCAAGCCGTTTGTCGTCCTCCAGCAGCGTGATCAACTCCCCAAAAACCCGCGACATATTTGCCCGGTTTATTTCGTCAATGACAAGGACGACTGAAGGGTACGGCTTTCCTTCCTGTTCTTTATAACTATCCAAATTGGCGGTGCTGCAAAAGTTCAAGAACTTGTCAACATCGTCGGCCAATGACTTTTCCTCGGGAGCTTTGGTCTTTTGGGCTTGCTTGAAGGCGGCTGCACAAGCGCGGAGAAAGATGCCGGGCTCCCATTTGAACCGAAGGTTAGCACCGCCGTCTGTGACAGGTCTGAGTCCTCCAATAAAATCCTCATAGCTATAACTTTGGTGGAATGTGATGAAATGGATGCGCGTACCCCGATTAGTAGCAAAGCTTTCCCGACTAGAGTTTCTTGCCTCCTTTTCATCCTCAGAAGCGGTGTCTACAAAATAATTCCAAGTACCATTCTCGTCTGCATCAGGATCGAGTATCTGGGCAGCAACAGAAATGGCAGCATAAGTCTTGCCTGTCCCGGGCGGTCCAAAGAGAATGACATTCGGACAGAGTGTAGATTCTGTTGGGCGCGTAACACTACTTTTTTCTTTTGGATTTTCGATACCGTTGCCTTGTCCAGCGATTGGCGCCTTTTGCACATCTTCATCGAGTACCCAATTCACCTTTTTGGCTTCAGCAATCGTCTTTAAATTACGTAGGCGAAGCGGACAACTCTGGAGGAGCAGCATATAGCGATTGGGTTGAAGGGAGATCAACACTTCGCGCAGCGGTTTGGCTTGAGGTCTTCCGTAGGTCCACTTATGGGGGTATTTTTGTTTTTTTCTCTGTTCAATCGTGTTTTGGATCGTATTTTCGAGAACGTCGTCTTTGTCGTTACCAGTTATTTGCTGAAAGACACACCCGGTATTTTCCAGATCGGTGAGGTTCACACCCTGGATTATGAGTTCATGAACTACTTTGTATAGCAGTTCTTTATCCGAGCTGCAAATTGTTGAGTCGTTGCCTAGTTTTAATGTGTATGTCATAATGTTTAAATGTTTTTCGGATCCTTTTTTCAGCAAGTATCAACACGAGGTCATGCTAGCCTTGGTCTGTCCATGTTTGGAGTGTGAAATAGTTTTCAAGACCTCATTCCAATTTACAAAAAAGGTTCAACTTTTCCATCTGCTCAATATTACTTGCTTCAGTGGTGGCAATCCGTGGGTCGCCAACCACAATCGCAAGCGTCTTCGCCCGTGAAATGGCTACGTTCATCCGGTTCTTATCGAGTAGGAAATCCAAACCACGCGAACCGAACTCCCCGGCACTGGAGCACATCGAGACAATGACCACAGGGGCTTCCTGGCCCTGGAACTTGTCCACGGAACCGACTTGAGCGGCGGGCAATGCCTGTTGGAGTTTGCGCACCTGCAGGTTGTACGGCGCGACGAAGAGAATGTCAACCAAGGCGAGCGGCCTGGTTTGGCCATTCCGGTCAGTCAGCGTTCGTCCCAGCAGTTCCCTGACGATTTCCAGAATCCGCGCCACTTCCTCATTGCTGCCTTGGGTGTTGCCCTCGTGTTCCACGGGGCTGAATACGATGCCGGCTTCCTTGGTCACGTGCTTGCCTCCGGCGGGCGGCAAGGTTAGCCGCTGGTTTTTATTGGCTTCGGCGGCGGTCAGGCGACCTTCATAGGCCATCTTGGAAACGAACTGGCAAATCTCCGGGTGCATGCGGTACGAAACGCCGAGAAAGATGCCAAGGCTTTCGGGGATGGTGGCGTGTTTTTGCAGGTAATAGTTGAGCGGCGACTGGCCGCTCTCGCCGGGATGGGTTCCTTGCACCGGCTGCTCCAACTGCATCTGGTCGCCCATGAGCACGATATTGGCAGCGGAGCGGGAAACGGCCACGAGCTTCGCCAACGAGAGCTGGCCGGCCTCATCCACGAACAGGTAATCCAGCCGACCTTGCATATCGTCACTGGCGAACGGCCAAGCCGTACCGGCAAAGACGCCCGCCGAATAGACCGCTACGGCATCCGACCCGCCCTTGACCACCACCAGCCTTGGGCAATCGGTTTTCAATTCAGCCTTGGCCGACTCGGCAGCCTCTTCATCCCCCTTGCCGGCATAGACGCCGATCAGCGTCCCTTGCGTTTCCCTGCCCGCAGCCCGCAACAGATTTTGAATCGCCTTGTGGCTGTTGGATGTGATGCCGACCTTTTTTCCCGCCTTCAGCAAGCTGGCGATGATCCTGGCAGCCGTAGTCGTCTTGCCTGTACCGGGCGGCCCTTGGATGCAGAGGGTGGAGTTCCGCATGGTTTGAACGACCCTCAGCGCGGCCTCGGCGGCTGGTTCACCGGGCTGCGCCAAGGAATGTCCGGGGGTAACGCCGGGTATCTGCGGCGGTTGGCGGAGCAGAAAACGGTGCAACGCAGCGGGCAGGGTGCCCCGGGTGGCCCAGTTCTGCGCAAGCTCACGAATAGCAGTGTCCAGCGGGCCTGTCTTAATGTCCTCGTGGAGGAAAATCGCGGTGGAGTGCGGCATGTCGCCGTTCAATCGTTTCGTCAATTCCTGCTGGCTGATCTTCAGTTTGACCAGACCGGTTTTGGCATCCATTTCGGCTACCATGGCCGAAGGCAGGTTTATATGATCCAACTTAACTCCGTCCCCAAGCCTGATCTTGGTCTCGCTATCCGGGTCAAACTGGTAGGTATAAATCCACGATCGCTTCTCTTTAACCGGGGCAGCGCCGGAAAGCCAGAGTCCCTCCAAGCTATTCAAGTCGGCTTCCCGTTCTCCAGGGGTCTTGTCTTCCAGCCAATCAAAAAGCCGCCACCAGCCGGGTTTGCTTTCGCGCCGGTGGAACTCGATCAAATCGGCCAACAACGCGGTGATGCCCGCTTCGGGCGAACCGGGGGCGCATCCAGCGAGTTTGGCCTCCAGTTGTTTCCGGAGTTCAGCCAATTCAGCCAGCATTTCCTGTTTCTTCTCGGTGACCTCGGCCTCATCCTTGGTGGGTGTCAGATAGGCTATGCCGTTCTGCTTCTGCACCTGGCGCAACCAATCCACCAGTTGGTGGGTGGACTGGCAGTCGTCCTCGTTGTAGTCGCGAATTTTCTTGAGCAGTTCCGCCTGTCGCCAATCGCGAGGCTGCCTGCTCTCGATCCAGTTGGCATAATACACGACGGATTCCCCGGCGGTTTTGACGTCGCTGGCTCGTTTCTCGCGGTAAAGCAGTTCGATGGATTTGATGGAGTAGCTGGGTTCGCCGACCCGCAAGCCCTGGCGCACGACCTGATAGAGATCCACCAGCACGCGGTTGCGCTGGAGTTCATCTACCTCAAGCTCGCGGGTGGCATGGCGGCAGGCCAGGCGACGGAGAGCGGCGCGCTCGTAATCCGCGTAGTGGTAAATGTGCATCTTCGGGTCCCGGTTCCAGCGCGCACAGACCCAATCTATGAACCCCTCGAAAGCGGCCTTTTCCCCGGCACGATCATGGCCCCACCAGTCGTGGAACTCCAGTTTGCCGCCTTCCCCGATGCGGTCGTGGCAAACCGCCCCGAAGAGGTACTCCAGGCCGTCTTCGTGCAACGGGTAGCCTTCCATATCGAAATACACGTCCAACGGCGAGGGAGGGGGAAGTTGCTCCAATCCACGGCGCGGTGAGTCTGGCTCGGGCTGGATGAGCTTGAAGACTGGCCTTACCAACTCGTCGGCCTTGGCCTTGGCGCGCAGTTCCCGCGTCTGGACCTGCAATTCCGCCTGTTCAACGAGTTTTTTCAGCACGTCCTCGGACATCTTTGGCACCCTTTTCCCCTGGGACCTGGCGAGTGCGGCGACGGTGGTAATACCATTCGCCGCCAGCTTCTTCATCTGGCTGGTGTTGATGCCAGCGACTTGGGCCAGGTGATCCGTTTCGAGCAAAATCCGGTCGGCATGTGACTGCCACCGGCGATGATTGTCGCGGGGTTCGGGAATTGGCGGTTGCCCGCTGGGGTCGAAGACCTCCATCTGCGCCAGAAACGCCTGGCGCAACCGGCGGTAATAATAGAGGAAATCCTCGACCCGGAATGGCTTGTGCTCACCGTTACCAAGCACCACGCTGGTATGCGTTGGCATTTGGCCTTGGATGGCGGCCAGCATTTCCGAGTAACCGCAGAGCTGGACGAGGTAGTACGGTTTGACTGCATGGGCGAGTTTGGTGTCCCAAACTTCATAAAGCGGACGATCCCCCGGCAGCTTCACCAGAAAATCCGTATAACCCTGGAATCCATCCCGGCTTAGAAACGCCTGGTAAATCACCTCGCGACCCGCTTCGATGGCTTGCAAGGTATGGACAGCGGCGGCAGGGCCTTTAGCAATTTCGCAGACATCGCGCCTCTCTTTTTTAAGCTGCTCCAGAAACCGTTGCTCGTGCTGGTTCCCCGTCTTGGCGATCAGTAACTGCTCTTCGGTTGGTTGATCCGGATGCACACGCTCCGGACATTCCAGATGGAGCCGCTCCATCCAACTCGCAAACGGTGATTCCAAGAAGCGAATCAAGTCCGATGGCGAATAAACCATGTACCCGTTAGTTTGGTGCATAATAAAGTGCTTGGTGTGAAGTGTTTGCCGGAGACCCGGCTTTGTCAAACCTTGCTTTCGGTGACTTTTCCGAAGAACCATCAGGGCCGCTCTAATAACCGCATCCGTTGGTCGCCTTTGCCGACGATTTTGCCGCCGCGATCACGGGTATAGTTATCACTTTTGGTGTACTTGCCGAGGATACGCCCTGCGCCGTCTCTGATGAAATCACCATCGAAAAAGCCGATGATTTTGCCGGTCCGATCTCTGATATACTTGTCATTCATATCCACACCTTACCACATCCACTGTGCCAAATGCTGTCACACCAAATCTTGGCGACTTGCAGCGCCGTAAAACCATCCTCTCCCGCAAAGGTGTTATCAATCGAAATGCATGGCTGCATTTCGATTATGCTTTCGTCCCACTCGCTACCGGACTGACCACTCGTACACGCCGGCGGAAAATTCCTTTTGTTGCTGAATCTCAAGCCGCAGGGCAGAGGTGGTCACGGGGGTGAAGTTCACTTCGACCAGAATCCCCTTGTCCACAGGATAGGCGGTCACTCCCTCCACCGGGGCCCACGTGCCGTCCGTTTTTTTGTAGGTTAATCGCCATGAGGCGGGCACGCGGCAGGCACCGCGCCCGGTGTCGTCAAACCACCAGACCGAGGAGGATTTGAGCTGGACTGGTTTCCCGAAATCGTATTGCAGCCACTCGGCGGTGCCCCGGTGCGGCCAGAAATCAAAGTTGTTTAGCGAGCGATCCTTGGCGTCGCGCGGGGTAACGCCGTCGTTGGCTGCTGAGGGATCCATGCCGGGACGGCAGAACGAGACGGTCAGATCCGCCACGCTGGCCAGAGAGGTGATGCCGGCTTTCTCGCGATCCTCAATCAGCCAGACCTGCGATGCACCGCCCCGGTTCAATCGGACATAGTTGGGAACACCCACCAGCCCGCCGCCGGCAACCGTCATGACTCCGCCCAGCAGGTCGCTCCGCCACACGGTCTTGAGTTCCGCGTCCGGCTTGAGAATTGCCGAGCGAACCGGTTTGGCGTGGTCCACATCCTCAAAGCTATAGACAATCGGTCCGCGCTGCACGGCCACGCGTCCTCGATTGGCCACGACCCGTTCATCGCACCGCACCCGTTGCACTTCCAGCGGCAGCGTGAGGGTGACGCGGTCCCCGGCCTTCCAGATGCGATCAATGCGGGCGTAGCCGTCTTTCAGTATGACCGGATGGGCAGTCCCGTTGACCGTTACCGTGAAGTTCGTGCCGTCTTTCGGGGTTGCGGTGTACAGGTCGCTCTCGGTGCGGTCCGGGATGCGGAGCGCCAGCGTGAAGGCCCAGGGCGTCGCCAGGGACATGGTGAAGGTGACCTCGCCATCCCACGGATAACGCGTTGCCTGGCGCAGGCGCAGCGAGGCCGCCTTGCCGACGGCGGGAATCTCGCCGTCGCTATCCACATAATGGTTGACGTACAGAACGGTGCGCCCGGCATTCACCGAATACATCAGGTCCTTGATCGCGATCAGCGTGCGGGGGATGTTGCCGACGCAGCAGGGGCAGCCGTGCCAGGGATAGCGGGCCAGCCGGGAACTCAGCGGGTTCTGGTAATAAAACGTCTCGCCACCCTGTGCCACTGAGCCCAGCACGTTGTTGTACAGCACGCGTTCCTGAACGTCGCAGGCCGGGGCGCTGGCGTGCAGGCGGTGCATCTGCTCGGCCCAGAAGCTGAGCCCGCAACCCGCGCACGCCTCGCAATAGCCGTTGTTGGGAAGCTCGTAATCGCCCGCAAACGCTTCCCCCTGGTGCGATGCCCCTACGCCGCCGGTCAGGTAATGCTTCTTGTGAATGGCGTTGGTCCAGATGCGGTCGGCGGCGGTGCCGAAGGCGGCATTGCCTTGAATCCGGGCGACATCCGCCATGGCGGTGTAGAAATAGGTGGCGCGCACGGCATGGCCGGTTGCCTCAGTCATCGCCACGGCGGGCTTTTCGGATTGGTTATAGGCATTGGGCTCGATCTCGTGCTGGTGCTCCAGAAAGTGCCGGGCCAGCGCGATGTATTTATCCCCCTTGCCTGCACCGTCACTTGCATTTACGGCCTCGCCGAGCCGACACAAGGCGTGCTCCATACCGGGATGTCCGTTCTTCCAGGTGCGTTTGGGTGCCGGACCAAAGGTATCGCACAACAGATTGGCGCACTTGAGCGCCGCGTCGTAGAGCCGGCGATCCTTGCCGCCCGTCATCCGATAGTGCGCAATGCCCATCTCCATCAAATATCCCATGACATAGAATTCATGATCGCTGATGGCGGTGAAGCGCGGGCGCTGCTTGAGCGTGTGGAAGGAGTGGATGTAGCCATCCGGACCCTGCGCGGCCAGGATGATGGGAATCCATTCCTCGACCTTGGCGCGCAGTGCTGCCTGCGCCTTGGCGAGGTCGGCGTCGCCCTCCGGATCCACCTCCAGCGCCAGGCAGATCGCCTCGACGGTGTTGTACACATAGGCGTCACTCCAGGGTGCGCCCCGGTATTTGCCCACCGGTTCGCCGCGCAGCGCCTGGCCGGTGGCGCTCAGGTTTAATAGTTCCTGGCCCTCACCTCCCTGTTCCATCTGCCGGACGCAGTGCGGAATCCATTTCTCGGTTTGCAGTTTGATCTGCTGTTTCCAGAACCCGCCGATTTTCACCTTCTGGAAGCGCACTGTCTCCAGTGGTCCCTCCGGGGCGGGCTCCGCCGCCGCGGCGGAGAGGGTGGTGGCGGCAAGAGAACAACACACGATGGCCGTCGAGATGGCGGATAAAATTCGCATAGTCATATTTATCAAGTATTACATGTTAATAAGTTTTCGCTCTTCACCTCGCCAAGAGATTCACCGCATGCACCGTTCGGGTTCGCTCCTCGATTTCAGCGGGGAGACTGCCTTTGAACCACGCCTTGGCGCGATAGGTGAATTGTCCGGGCTCCGGCATACAACGCACGGGACCACCTTGCAGTGCCTGGGGAAGGCCCACCGGCAACTGCGTGGTTTGTGCGTTCTCGTGACACCCCGCGCACGCCTTGGTTTCGCCGGGGCGGGCATAGATCCAGGTCCTTTGGTTATTGATGACGCGGCGATCGCAATCGAGAACCTGCAAATGGACCAACCGGTCCGCCGGCAGCTCGAGGTAAAAGGACCCATCCGCCGCCAACGGCACCGTGCCCAGCACGCGACCCTGTGTGCCGCCGTGGTTTTTCCACACCGGATCCGGACCGGTATGCGTCGCATGCCGGCTTGGCACGGGCATTCCCTCCACGAGGCGGATCAGCCGGCCACGCCGCCGCACTTCCGGTTCCTGCGTATTAAAGACGCTCGCGCACAGCATGCGTCCGGAAGATTCGGTCGGGGAGTCGGTGGCCAGCGCGGGCGGTGGCCGCCGGGCAATGACGGGGCGGGCCTCGTAATCCGCCGTAGTGGGATCGTTATAGATCAATTGTAAATGCCCTGAACGCGGGTCCAGCCGGTAAATTCCCAGGTCCACCTTTTTCCGATCCGGCGTTTTTAACGTCGTCGCACACAGGATGGTTCCATCGGCTAAAGGCATCGGCGTAGTGTAGGCTCGGGTTTTAAAATCCGGGCAGATGAGCTGCTCGCCATCGCGGGAGCCCACGAGGGCCAGACCGCCCTGGGTCGCGACCACAATTCGGCCATCCGGCATGCCCTGCGGTTGGGTCATGCGTAACACCCGGTGGGTCAGCGGCGCTTCCTGGCCGTCATCGGGTCCCGGTTGACCGTGGTCGAGCGCCCGCCAGAAGGCCCGCCGTTCGGGGCCGTAAATGACGGTATCGCGCGTGCCATCCGGGTGCATGGCATGCAGCACCAGTTCCGTTTTGTTGCGCGAATAAAACACCTCCAGGCGGCTGAAAACAATTCGGCCATCTGGTAGAATCGCCGGTTCGTTATCCCGGCCAATATTCGTGGCAATGGGCTGGAACGATGCGCCATCGGCGGAAAGAATACCCAGGGCTGTGCAGAGATACCCGTGATACTCATCGCGAATTCCCGTATGGCTGGAGGCGCAAAGAATGCGGCCATCCGGCAAAAAGACCGGTCCCACATAATGATACGCTCCATGCGTAAGCTGCCGCAAGCCGGTCCCGTCGATATTCATAATCCAGATATGCCACCAGAGGCTATCCGCTTCCCGTCGCGTGAAGACCACTTGGCGCGCATCCCAGGAAAGTTCCGGCTCGCCAATCCAGCCGTTCGTGAACGGCGTCAGGCGCGTCACCTTGCCATCCGGCTGCGGTGGGCTGAGCAGGTAAAGATTGTCGCCTGGACGATACGATGGTCCTTCATCCGTCACCACATACGTCTGCCGCCAGCGATCTGCCTGCTCCACCGTTTGGGGGGTATTGGGTAGATCGTTGGCTCCTTTGATGAATAGCAGCGCGTTAAAGTTCGTGCCGTAAATTCCCGGTAAATTTCCCGCGCCGGTCACTGCCGATGCCTCCCTATGGACCTCGGTCACCGGCCTGAACGTTTCCTCCGGTCCCGGCCCCCCGTTTGCCCGGAGGGCATCTTGGGCCGCGTTGCGCACCGTGCCATAGGGATGGGTGGCGGCGGCACGGCGCAATAACGCCAGGGTCTCGGGCGTTCCCAAATCAGCCAGCGCCTGCGCGGCGGCCAGCCGCACTTCCAACACCGATTTTTCGTCGTCCATGATTTTGGCCATCAGCGCGGTGTGCGGCGTCGCCTTCAGCAAGCCCAGCGCGCGCAAAAAGGCCTCGCGCCAGCGGGGGCAGGGATCATTGAACTCTTCGTCCTTGAAGGTGCGGCTCCAGCCATAATCCCCCTCGGCTTTGGCTTCGGCTAAAATCCGCGCCAACGGCGCAACGGCCCGGGCATCCCCCAGCCAGCCCAATGCTTTTGCCGCGTTGATGCGCACCCAGCCGTTGGTGTGTTCCAAAAGCGCGGTCAACCGCGGCAGATCAGCGGCATCGGTACACACGCACGGCAGCCACGTAGCCATGCGTTCGGCCGGAAACACCGGCCAGGCCAAATCCGGTCGAGGATTGTCCACCCTCCGGGCCATTCCGAGCTGGGTAAACGCCTGTTCTGCCGCCTCCTGACGAAGCCCGGCCACCATCAGCAAATGACGCGTGAGCCGATGCGCAACCTCCGGCTGATACAGCACAAATGTGTCATGATCTCCCGGCAGGTTGGCCATCAGCCGGGGAGCCAGCGCAGTCAACGTTTCGCGATCCTGCGGATCATCCAACGGCAGGCGGCTCAGCGCATGGATGATCCAGTAAGGCGTCTCCAACATGCGATCATCCGAAGGAAACTTCATGTCATCATCAACCGGGACTTCGGCGGGATTCTTGCCGTTTAACAGCTTGGCAAAACGCGCGTATGCCGCCAACAACGGCCCCACCACCCGACGATCACCCGTGTCCCCCAAAGCCTCTGCTGCCGCCCTGGCCCAGAAAGGATTTCCCAACTGTGTCACCAGATAATCCCGCCCCTTGGCCTCGCCCAACTGGCCCAACGCCCGCAGCCCGGCACGTACCGCCGGACGACTGGCCTGATCGTTGGCGGGCACCGCACCTAAATTTTGCAGCACCAATGCTGTCGCTCCGGCACCGCCCAGCGCACCCAGCGCGCGCAAACCCCGTTCCCGCTGCCAGTCTGTCTCGGGATCTTTGGCTACTGCAGATTGCCCGTTGATCTCAATCTCCCGAAACGTGGTGGGGAACTGCTTGTTCTCAGACCCAAGGCTGGTAATGCGCACAAACCGCGCCGGTCGGGAGGCAAACGGGATATCCCAGGTTACCGGCGTAAGCTTCTGCCCACTCGCGACCGTCATGAATTGGTTGCCATCCAGACTGGTAGCCACGTCGTAGTTGGTCACGCAATAACCCGCGCCATACTGATGCACGGTCACCCGTTCGACCTGTTGGGTGGTTCCCAGATCCAACTGGCACCATTGTGGCACCGGAACATTCTTCGTCTGCCAATAGCCCGGTCCCAACTGGCCGTCGATCAAAACTTCCAGGGGGCCGCGATACGTGCTGGATGCCGTCATCTGCCAGGGCGCAGTCGTGCGCGTCCGGGACTTTTGGAGCAACGCCCGCACCTCATCAGGGATGCCATCCGCCGGAACGCTCCGCCACCAAGTGCGCCATGCTTCCGCCTGTTGTTGCCGCACCGCCGCCGGGGCCAGGGCATCAAACGGGAATTCCAGGCCGGTAAGCGCCGTCAACGCCACCTGCGCACCTTGGCGCGTCAGCCAATCCGAATCGTCGAGATGCTGCAGCAACGGTGCCACGGCACTCCGCTCTCCACACCAGCCAAGCGCCAGCACCGCCTGACGGCGCACTTTGGGAGATGGATCCTCCAGACATGTCACCAAACGGGGCCCGGCTTGGCGGGCGCGCAAAAATCCCAGCGCCTCCGCGGCCCGCACACGCACCGATGAGGAGGCATCGGCCAGCTTTGCCAATTGTTCCTCTATCTGTTGTTCATAAGGGCCGGCCGCAGCCATAGCCGCCATCTTTGGCAGGTTTCCCAATACCAGGAAACCTGCCACCACGATTATAAATTTGTTTTTTTGAGTCACTGCGTGTTCATCTCCAGATTACGGTTTGTTCCCGGATGCGGTCGTGGACGGGCGAATGCTGCGCAACGCGGGTTGAGTAGTCGCGGTTTCGATGGCTTTGATGGCCTCCTGCACGGCTGTGACTCTCCGGTTGTTGAGTTCACCGGCAGGGAATTCCCCCCGCTTGCATTGCTCGTTCAAGGCCACAATCAATTCTTTCAACGCTGGAATCACTGGACGGGCTGCTGTGCCATAACTCACGATTTCCTTCATGATTTCCCCGGTTCGTTTTTCGCTGCCGTGACCGCCCTGGGTTTTTGCAAAAATCACCCCGACGTCGATCCCCTCCTTGAAATGATACTTGGTCAGGGCTTTGAATCCGCCCATGCGGATTTCATTGCCAAACATCGTGTCCGCCGGACACCGCGTTTTCACGGCCTCGAGAATATCCGGTGCTAGTGCCTGCACATCATCCGCCGTCAGTTTGTGTTCAAAAAGGTCCCGCAGCGTGGCGCGCGCCATGCCATCCGCGTTCTTTGAAATTGCGCGTACCGCCGGATAGAGCAGTTCCGGACTGATATCTTTGACGGACGATCGCAACAAGCCCTTGAACAAAGCCGCCGCCAATTCGCCATGCGTGAGCTGAATGGGGTCGGCCCAGGCAATCGGCTGGAGCGGTTCGGCGGTCCGGGCGACCGCCTTGAGCATGTCGGGGATGACTGGTTTGGCGATATCCCCCATGTTCTTCAAAGCATTGGCGGCCTTGACCCGCAGCCAGCGGTCTTCGTGCGTGAGCAGCCGGACCAGGACGGGTAGCGCCTCGGCGCACTTCAGGTAACCAAGCGTCTCGCAAGCACTCTGGCGGACATGCGCGTCGGGGCCTTCCGCCATGGTGATTAACTGGGGGATCATCGTCACCGCCTCGGGCCGTTTGGCCAACTCCTCCGCCGCCCAGCCACGGACGACCGGCGACCAATCGCCGAATGCCGCCACGATTTCCTTCGTGCTTTTCTGCCGGCGCTCCACATCAAAGCGTCCGGAGGCGATGGCCTCAGCGACATCCTTTTTGCTCAGCCAGCTCGACCGCGCCGCGTCCCGACCGGTGATCCAGAGTTTTTTCAGCGGCAGGGAATAGGTGAGCACGTAGCAGGCGTTCGGGCTCAGGCCATAGTAGCCGCTTTTGCCGTAATAGGTATTATCGTCGGTTTTGCCGGGGCCGTATTGTTCACCGCCATCATAGGTGAAGGAACCATCGCAACGCCGCACGAGATCAAGATGCCAGGTGGCTTCCTTGAAAAATGCGGCGGTCGCATCCGGTCCGCCAACATTGGCACCCATCGCCCCCCACAGATAACTGAATCCCTGGCCGGTGTGCCCGTACTCGCGGTTTTCATACGAGGCCGTGACCATCTTCGCAAAGAACTGCGCTTCCTTGGCCCGGTCGCCCTGGACGCCGAACAACACAGCCGTCATGGCGTTCTTGCCGTTATTATCATGATATGGCCATGGCATGTGTTCGCCATAAGGAATCGCGCCTTTGTCCACATAATAGCCGAAGAACTTGGAGGCCCGGTCAATCGCGGGATCAATCTCCGGATCGGACACGCCGCATTTTTTCCCCATGATGATCGCCAGGTTGCCGATCAAGCCAGCGGCATTTACCGGACCATACGGCGGGATGGACCCGTGAAGCTGGCCATCCGAAGTGAGGCTGGCAATGCCGTGCCCAAAGGTGCCATACATGCTCTGCCCCTTCGCGAGCGACACCGTATATTGCCGAATGGCGTGCAACACTTCCTGGTCGCCGGTGAGCAGATAGTACTCGCTGAGGAAGAGGTTGCGGTAACCCCAATCCCAGACCACCATACCGTCTTTCAATTCCAGTTTCAGCGTGGGCGGCCCGATCTTCCGGGCAAGTTCCTGCACGCGCGGCATGCAGTCGCGGTTGCCGGTGGCCATCAAAGCCAGACCGTTGATGGCGCCCCAGATATCCGCTTTCAGCGGCTCCCGCTCCAACGCCTTGCAGGCCTCATCAAAAATACGCTTGGACTTGGGGCAATTGTACGGCGCGGTATCGCTGTAGGTTCCCATGACTCGCAGCTTGAGTTGGACTTCTTCGGTTTTACCCGCCCGCCAGCGTGTCAGTTTCAAGACGCCTTGATTGGCTTCCTGCTCGGCCTCCTGGATGGCAATGGCGATGCTCTTCCGGGCGTCGTTGGTAAACCGTTTGCCACCCGCGCCCAAGATGATGTCATCCACTTTCATCACGCCATCCGCCGGTGACTTGGCACCAACATGCGTAACCAGGATTTGCCGGCTGGCCGTCGTGGTTCGCCCCTGAACGCTCTCAAAAAAATTCGTCGCCTTGGTATAAATCCAGCCGCGCAATCCGGTGGAACCCAGATTATAGGTCAGCGTGCGATCCACGTTATTGCTGCGCGTAAGATCGGGCGGCGGCGGTACCGGTGCCGCCGCGCAAACACGGAGGATGCTCATGGCCAAGACGAACACTCCAAGAATACGCTTCATGTGCTGATTCATGCTTGTGGTTATTTTAGCGCAGCCAAGCTACGACCTTTCACGTAAATACCGGTTACCGTCGCGTCTTATAGGCTTTCTCGTAGCGATCCGACTCAGCCAATGCTTTACGCAGACCGACGAGACGGCGATCCGTAAAGGGCAGGTTCGGGCGGACGCGGCGGAGCATGGGGTCGGTCTGGAATTCCGACTTGATAAATGCGACTTCGTCGGTGGGAAGCTTGAAGGCTTTGGCTACGATTTTGTCAAGCGCGTCCAAAGTCCCGGCGAGGGATTTCTCGTAGTTCGTGTGATCGAAGTCGGCGACCGTCTGCTGCCAGGTTTTGAGCGTGGCGGGCGTCGGGATGGGGATTTCCACCATGACGTTCCGCGAAAGGGAGGCCCCAGTTTGCAAGGCCAGCCCTTCGGCGAAGCAGCGGGCAATGGTTTCATCATTCATGGCAATCCAGTGGAGAAGGTCATCGCCGGGCTGGACGATCCAGAGTCCATCGCGCTCAAACACAGTTGGCTCGCCGATTTTAACAGACTTGCCGGTCTGGAGTTCCTCGGCCCATGCCACTTTTCCCTGGGCGGCTTCGGTGACGATGACTTTAAGGGTGGTGGGCGCGCTTTGGGCGAGCTTTCCCAGCAACACTTCTTCGCGGCGGTGCAGGTTCTCGCAGGCAGCCAGGAACTCCCCACGCAATTGCACGAGCCGGGCCTGTTGCGCGGCCAGTTTATCGGACCACGGCAGGCGCCGAACGGTGGTTGGATAAACGTTGCACCGGGCACGAAACAAAATGGCTTCACGCTGCGAAAAAGCGAAGAAGTACTGGTAAAGCCGGGACAGCACCAAAAAATCGAACGGAAACCCGGCCAAGGCAGCTTTCGGAAAAAATAAGGTTGCCGTATTGAGAATGACACACTTATCCGGCTCAAACGGCGCGAAAGTCAACGCCGTGGAAATTCGGTGAATCGCAAAACCCGCCTTTGGCAAGATGTCTTCAAACCGCCATAGGCTCGCGTCATCCATTCGGTTTACGTCAATATTTCTATTGACTGGGTCGCCTTCCATTCGGCAGGCAACGATGTTCTCGCCTTTGAACACATCTTTCCCCCCCTTCTCCACTTCGTGGACCGAACCGCGAAACGCTGCTCCCATGCGGATCATATCCGTCTGTTCCCATCGCAGCTCACGTTCATCGGCCGGCTTGGTCAGCGCCCAGTCCTCAATCGTGTTTTTCGCCTTGCCGACCCAGAAAGTTTGCACGATGTCCTCGAAGGTCGGTCCGACGAAACGATCCAGGATGGCTTTTCGTTCCGGCGTAATCTTGGTGAGGATACGGCCATCGGCGGTGAACACATCCGCGTAGGGCATCTCAACGAGGGTGGTTTTATGCAAGTCGAACTCGACGTGTTTCTGGTCAAAGCCGGTGAACTTGGCGCAGCGCTCGTCGGCGACACGCAAGCGAATCTTGTCTTCGGGCGTCGGCGGGCGCTTCTCCGCGATCAGGATGATCGGCACGACGTCGGCACTGAAGATCATCGGCCCGATGAGTTCGAGGTCCACGATTTCACGGAGGGTCCATCGGCCGCCAAGCGAAAAGAGCTTGCGGAGGGCCCGGTTGTCGTCGTTATCGCAGAAAGAAATAGGCACCACGAAACCGACCTTGCCGGGACGGTTGTTGCCATTGGCGGCGCGGCACCAACCTTCCATCGCTTTGTACAGAAACAGCGAATATAGATCTATGTTGGCGGATACTTCCTTGAAAAAGAGGGCGTCCTCCGGGTTGAGGCTGGCTTCCTGGCGCTCGGGCCGGACGTAAGGCGGATTCCCAACGACGGCGGCGTATTCGGGCAGATCAACGAGGGAGAAATCGGTGAGATGTGCGTCGAACAACCCTTCGGCAAGCGCTTGGTGGCGAAGTGAATTGTGGCCGCCGGTGATGGCGGTTTCGGGAAAGCCGCGTTGTTTGATTTCATCGCGAAAGATGAACAAATGCCAGAGCATCTGGATTTGGGCAACCATCGCGGAGAAGGCGTTGAGGTCGTTGCCGCGCACGTTGGCAAGGGCTTCCAATACATCGTCGAAGGAGGCCACACCCTTGGCCGCCGCATCCCCGGCAACCGCTTTAAACGCTTCGATCAAGAATGTGCCGAGGCCGCAGGCGGGATCGAGAACCTTATCGCCTTTCTGGAGGCCCAACTGGCGAACGATGTAGCGGGCGATGTCGGGCGGCGTGTAATGCTCGCCAAGGCGCTTGCGCTGGCTGGTCTCGAGAAACTGGCCGTAAATATTGCTGAGCACGTCTTGCTCGATGGTCGCGAAGTCAAAGTGCGACAGGTAGAACAGGGCGCGCTCGATGGCGACGGAGAGGTGGGGGTCGCTGTTTGCCAGCACCCAGTCGAGTTCGTTTTCACCGAAGATGATGGCGTTCAGCTTGGAACCCTCGAGGTACGTTTCGCGCACGAGGCGTCCATAGCTGGTGCCGAAATAGTGGTGCATCTGCTGGAAGGCCGCGATGCCGCCGTTGCAGAGGTATTTCTTCTCGCGGAAAAAACCATGATCCTCGAAGAAACGGAGCACCATGCAGCGGGAAAGCAGGAGGCTGGCGGTTTCGGCGGCGAGCAGATCAAGGGCCTTATCCTGGTCCCCTTTGGTCCGTTCAAGATATTGCGGCAGCGTGAAACAGCCAAGGCGGGCGATGGGGACATCGCGCTTCACCGCCGTGTAGATCGCGAGCACGTCCTTCCGGTGTTGCTTGAACGCCTCCCGGCTGTTCAGTTCCTGACCGGCCAGACGAAACGGATCAAAGTGGAACTCCCGAACGCCGTACTTTGAGCGAAAATCATCGAGGAGTTGTTGCACCGCCATAGCCGGACCAACCGCGCCTTCGAGCGCGCGACGGCAGGCGGTTTGCAGCAGTTGTGCCGAGGTGCGCATCGCGAGATAAAATTCGTTGCGGGCGCGCTCGAGCGCTTCCTCTTGGGCGAGGGTGAGCAGCTTGCCAAAGGCACTCAGTTTGACCCCGGCAATGGGATGGCCCTTATCCTCGCGGAACGCTTGCAGACGGCGGTTGACCCCGGCATGAGCGGCGGAGATTTCAATACACCGTTCTTTGAACGTCGCCTCAGTCAACCCCGCCCATTGGATAACGATATCGAAGCTGGCGTCGTAGTTTGCGGAGCGCGTGGTGACGGCGCGCAGAATGAAGCAGGAAGGGTCGGTCATCGCAAACCACACGGTATCGAGATCAATGTATTTCGATTTTTCCGCAAAGGTGATGCGCCGACTGGCCTCGTTCAGGAAAATCTCCGGCTCATCCTTCGCTTCCAAGACCAGCCACCGCGACTTGACTTCCCGGCCTTTGGCGTCGAGCACCCCAGTGGGCGCCATTACCGCAACGTCGGGAATTCCGCCCTGTTCTGTGGCGGTATCGGTGAAGACATCCTCGGCGTTGAAACCCAGGAAGTACACGAACAAGTCCCGGATGAAGGGATACATGTTGCGCTCCTGACCACGCTGGCAGGAGATGATGCCACGAATGCATTCCTGAAAATCAATCGTCGGCCTCGTGCGTTTTGTTTCTGTTCGTTTCGGTGCCATCGCTGATGGCAAAGCGTCGCAAAAGGCCAAGCGGCTAGCAAGACTCAAAAACGCGGACAAATGGAGAGCCGGAACATGGCAAAAATTATAAGAAGCAGATGGAGGATGGGTGGCCGAAGGTAGAATCCGTCTTGGCCTCTTTTCTCCCCCACACCATGACATGGCGATCGCTCACCACGCGGACCTGAAAATGGCCGAAGCCGGCAGCGGTGAGTTGTTCGCGAATTTCGTCCGGTGAGAAGGCCGCCAGGAGAGAATTGTAAAAGTCGCGCCGCAAGATTTCCGGTTCCCCGCCACCATATAGCTCCATCAGTTTTCGTGCGTCTTCGGCGCAATCAGGTCGCCTGAGATCCACCACGAAGACCCGCGCGCCAGGGCGGGCGAAATTCCGGACGGTTTGCCACATCACTCGTGGATCGTGCAAATGATGCAGGAGGGAATTGCAAATGATGGTGTCAAATTTTTGGCCGTGCAATTCAGGGGCGGGCAGCAGTCCTTGCACCAGCGAAATTCGATTACGCAGTTCTGGCGGTTGCCGGAGCAGGATTTCGCGGCCGTGCCGCAACATTTCTGCGGAGCCATCCACGCCCACAACATGACATTGGGGAAAAGCGCGCGCGAACCGCAGCGCAATATCGCCGGGACCGCACCCGGCATCGAGCGCCTCGCCGGTAATCGCCGCGTCTGGAAACGCTTCACGAAACAATTCGATGAAGCGGGCGTGAGGAGCGGCGAAATCCGCATTCGCGTACGCCGCCGCCTGCTCGGCGGTTTCCATCAATTCCGGCTCTGGGATTCGTTGCATGCAGGGAAACAATATAAAACGCGACGGTGAAAAACAAGCCTGGCGCACACATGAAAGCGAACATGGCAAAAAATGAAGACCCAGACCGAAGACACCCCTTCCTGGATGCCCCACTGAAGGGTCAGCACTGGCGGAAAATTTAACCTGATAATGCGACTTGATAAGTTTGCGTTGCATCCATTATTGAATGAGGTAGGGTTTTGACCATGCTTTATACAACATTAACGGCGCAAGACGCCAGCCAGTAAAACTGCCTAGACCAGTTTTATCGCAATTTGTTCCCGACATCATGGGTAACCATCATGCCGCGAGAGCAGCTTAAGATTAAAAAACCATATCCTTTAAAAAGTATGAAAAAATTGACATTAACACTGGGGTTAATCGCCCTCATGACCGCTTCGGTGAAGGCCAACCCCGGTTATTTCGTTTTCCAAAATAATACCACCGATAAAATATTCAATACCAACGAAATAGCGTCTGGCACGGGTACCTCTTTACTAAAATCGAATGTCGTCCAATTCCAAAACTTGCGAATCGCCATTTATTATAACACCAATGGCATTACCACCAATCTAACGGATCGGCGTGCTTATCGGTGGCCCGACAACGCCAGTAGCGGCATCACCGGTACCGATTTATACACGAACACCAGTGGCATCATTGGGTTCGGCTCCTTGTCGGGAGGGAATTTTTCCGGTGGAACCGGCTCGAACAACGCCTACAAGGTGGATGCCGCCATTACGAATCAGTTTCAAGTTCGTGTCTGGGACAAAACGTATGGGCTCACATGGGAGTCATTCAAAACCAACATGGATGCCGGCAATGTGCCAATATACACCTTGTACGGGTTATCCCCCGTTTTTAGTTTTTTGCCGCCAGATATCTATGCCAACCCTACCCCGACATTCCTCTATAATTTAGGCTTGCCCTTCTGGAACTTGACCAACGTGGTCGCCGCCGCTCTACCACCGGGCATCACCGGCCAACCGCAGAGCGTGACCAACGTACAGGGGACCACCGCCAGTTTCAACGTGACGGCTGGTGGCACCGCCCCGTTGACTTATCAATGGCAGTTCAGTGGCACCAATCTGAGTTTGGCCACCAACAGCACACTGACGCTCACGAACGTGCAAGGGGTCAACGCTGGCAGCTACACTGTGGTGGTGAGTAACACCTACGGCATGGCAACCAGTTTGGTGGCATCCCTCACCATCGTGTATGTGCCAGCCATTACCACCCAACCGCAAAGCGTGACCAATGCAGTGGGAACCACCGCCAATTTCAATGTGACGGCCACTGGCACGGCCCTGCTGTCATACCAGTGGCAGTTCAATGGTGCCAACCTAAGCCTGGCCACCAATAATACGCTGACCCTCACCAATGTGCAGGGGATCCATGACGGCAATTACACTGTGGTAGTGAGTAATGCCTACGGTATGGCGACCAGCACGGTAGCCACCCTGACCGTGCTGAGTGCGGCGGCCATTATCACCCAGCCACAAAGCGTGACGAACGTGGCAGGGACCACCGCCAGTTTCAACGTGACGGTTACTGGTACGGATCCGCTGTCCTATCAGTGGCAGTTCAATGGTGCCAACCTGAGTTTGGGCACCAACGACACGCTGACGCTCACCAATGTGCAGGGCGTCAACGTCGGCAGCTACAAGGTGGTGGTGAGTAATATCTTCGGCATGGTAACCAGTACGGTGGCCACGCTGACCGTGGTGTATCCGGCGGCCATCACCACCCAGCCACAAAGCGTGACCAACCTGCAGGGAACCACCGCCAGTTTCAATGTGACGGCTGATGGCACGGCCCCGCTGTTATACCAGTGGCAGTTCAACGGGACAAACCTGAGTTTGGCCACCAATAACAGCCTGACCCTCAATAATGTGCAGGGGGCCAACGCCGGCAGCTACACTGTGTTGGTGGGCAATGCTTACGGCATGGCAACCAGTTCGGTGGCCACCCTGACCGTGACGTATCCGGCAGGCATTACCAGCCAGCCACAAAGCGTGACGAACGTGCAGGGGACCACGGCCAGTTTTGATGTGACGGCTAGCGGCACGGCTCCGCTGTCATACCAATGGCAGTTCAATGGCACCGCCTTGAGTTTGGCCACCAACAGCACCCTGACCCTCAATAATGTGCAGGGCACCAACGCCGGCAGCTACCATGTGGTGGTGAGTAATGCCTACGGCATGGCAACCAGTACGGTAGCCACTCTGACCGTGGTGTATCCGTCGGTCATTACTGCCCAGCCGCAAAGCCTGACAAACGTTCAGGGGACCACCGCCAGTTTCAATGTGACAGCCACCGGCTCGGCCCCGTTGACATACCAGTGGCAGTTCAGTGGCACCAACCTGAGTTTAGCCACCAACAACACGCTGACCCTCACCAATGTGCAGGGCGTCAACGGCGGCAGCTACAACGTAGTGGTGAGTAATGCCTATGGCATGGCGACCAGCGCCGTGGCGACACTGACCGTGGTGTATCCGGCGGTCATTACTGCCCAACCACAAAGCGTGACGAATGTGCAGGGGACCACCGCCAGTTTTGATGTGACGGCCAGCGGCACCGCCCCGCTGACATACCAATGGCAGTTCAATGGCGCCGACCTGAGTTTGGCCACCAACCACACGCTGACCCTCACCAATGTGCAGGGCGTCAACGGCGGCAGCTACGATGTGGTGGTGAGCAATGCCTATGGCATGGCGACCAGCACCGTGGCGACCTTGACCTTGCTGTTCCCCTCCGCGATTACCGCCCAGCCACAAAGTGTGACGAACATCGCCGGGACCACCGCCAATTTCAACGTGACGGCTTCTGGTACCGCCCCGTTGACATACCAGTGGCAGTTTAATGGTGCCGACCTGAGTTTGGCCACCAACAGCGCGCTGACCCTCACCAACGTGCAGGGGATCCATGACGGCAGTTACACTGTGGTGGTAAGTAATGCCTACGGCATGGCGACCAGCACGGTAGCGAGCCTCACCGTGGTGTACCTGCCAGCCATTTCCACCCAGCCAGTAAGTCTGACGAACCTGCAGGGGACCACCGCCAGTTTCAACGTGACGGCCAGTGGCACGGCCCCGCTGACTTATCAATGGCAGTTCAATGGTGCTGATCTGAGTTTGGCCACGAACAGCACGCTGACCCTCACTAATGTACAGGGAGTTCACGGCGGCAGCTACAATGTGGTGGTGAGTAACGCGTATGGCATGGCGACCAGCACCGTGGCAACCTTGACCTTGCTGTTCCCGTCTGCCATTACTGCCCAACCACAAAGTTTGCTAAGCGTGGCCGGGACCACCGCCAACTTCAACGTGACGGCCTTCGGTACAGCCCCGTTGTCATACCAGTGGCGGTTTAATGGTGCCAATATTAGTTTGGCCAACAACAACACACTGAGCCTCACCAATGTGCAAGGTGTCAACGGAGGCGGCTATAGTGTAGTGGTGAGTAATGCCTATGGCATGGCGACCAGCGCCGTGGCGATCTTGACAGTGGTGTACCCGGCGGCCATTACCGTCCAACCGCAAAGTCTGACGAACCTGCAAGGCACCACCGCCAGTTTCAACGTGGGGACTACCGGCACGGCCCCGCTGTCATACCAGTGGCAGTTCAATGGTACCGATCTGAATTTGGCCACGAATAGCACACTGACCCTCGCCAATGTGCAGGGCGTGAATGGCGGCAGCTACAAGGTGGTGGTGAGCAATGCCTACGGCATGGCGACCAGTACCGTAGCGACCTTGACCTTGCTGTTCCCGGCAGCCATTACCGCCCAGCCCCAAAACCAAACGAACGTGCTGGGAACCACGGCCATTTTCAATGTGACCGCCTTCGGCACGCCGTCGTTGGCGTATCAATGGTACAAGTCAGTGGCCAGTAATCAGTCACTCATCATCGGTGGCGCCAAGAATAGCCGGTTTACCATCCCCGATAGCCAAACGAGTGATGCCGGCTACAAATATTACTGCGTGGTGAGCAATGCCTACGGCATGGCGACCAGCACGGTGGCGACGCTGACAATCCTTTATCCGCCGGCCATTACCACCCAACCGCAAAGCCAGGTGAACCTGCAGGGGGCGACCGCCAGTTTCAACGTGGCAGCGACGGGTGACGCGCCGCTGTCCTATCAGTGGTGGTTTAACGGTACCGAACTTGGTTTGGAAACCCGTGCCACCTTAACACTCTCGGATGTGCAGAGCAGCGACGTCGGCAACTACAGCGTGGTGGTGAGCAATGCCTATGGCATGGCGACCAGCACGGTGGTAACCCTGGCTTTGGTGTACCCGCCAGCCATTACCGCCCAGCCACAAAGCCAAACGAACGTACTGGGAGGTACGGCGCGTTTCAACGTCACGGCCACCGGTACCGCGCCCCTGACGTATCAATGGTACAAATCAGGCGTCAGTAATCAGTTCTCTGCCATCACTGGTTGGATACTAGGTCGTGGAGCCGATGGGACCAATTTCATATTTCAAATCGCAAATCTGAAATTGACGGATGCGGGCAATTACCAGGTGGTGATCCTCAATAGCTTTGGCTCGGTGACGAGCGCGGTGGCCACCCTGACGGTGTCAGACAATCAAGGGCCAGCCATCACCGTCAACGGCAGCTTCGGGCAGACGGTCAACCAACGCCGCTACACGCTCACCGGGATGGTGACCGATGCCGGACGGGGGAACAATGGGGTACAAAATGTTTGGGTGAACGGCACCTTACTTACCAATGTAAGTGGCAGCGGCGAGGCCAGTGTGCCCTGGAGTCAGGTCATCACCTTGCGGCAAGGCACGAACTCAGTGTTCATCCTGGCGGAAGATACCTTGGGTAATTTCACTACCAACCTGTTCCAACTCAATTTCGTTCCCAACGAGCCAGGGATTCCCACCTTGACGATCACCGCGCCGCGCAGTCCCACCTATTCCAATGTGGTGGTGGTTACTGGCACGGCGGCGGATGCCAAAGGCGTGGTGGAAGTCTGGTGTCAGCATAACTCTGGTGCCTGGGTACTGGCCAGTGGCACCAACAAATGGAGCATCCAACTTATTCCCACGATCAGTACAAACCTCCTCTCGGCATATGCCGTGGATACCTCGGGGAACTACTCGAAAACCAACAGTGTCAAGTTTGTGAAACTGGCGACCGATACCTTGAATGTGGTACGGGTTGGCAATGGCACGTTGAGCCCGGATTTGAGCGGCAAGATGCTGATCCTCAGCAATAAATACACCATGAAAGCCTTGCCGGGAAAAGGTTTCATCTTTTCCAACTGGGTGGGGAATGGTTCGGTGCTGACGAACCAGGCCAACCTAGTCTTCACCATGCGCTCCAACCTGACCTTGACCGCCAACTTCGTCACCAATATCTTCCTGGCGCGCAAGGGAAGTTACGTGGGGCTTTTCGCTCCGGAAAATGACGTGTTCCAGGCCGACTGGACGAATAGTGGCAGCATTAAGCTGACAGTGACGGACCAAGGCGCTTTTTCCGGTCAGTTGACCCATCAAGGCAAAGGATATGCGCTGGCCGGAGCATTTGATGCCGGTGGCGCCTCCACAGTGAGAATTGCCCGGGGTAAAGATCCGGTGTTGCAGGTGTTGATGAATCTGGATCTGGGCACGGATAATGGCGTAACGGGAACCGTCAAAGAAGGCACCAACGCCATGGCCTCACTGTGGGCAGATGCGGTATTGAAAGAATCCCAAGTGAAGGCGAGCTACACCGTCACCGTAGAATCAGGGCCAACCGGCACCAATGGTGGCACCATCACGCTTACCGTGCAGCCCTCGGGAATTGTAACTGTGATGGGCTCATTGGTGGATAAAACCATCCTGACCGGCTCACTGCCGTTGACCTCCCGGCCAGAAGTGGTCTTATACCAGACCTTGTATGGCGGCAAAGGAATGTGGCTGGGATATCTGGACCTGCACACCACGAACCAAGCCGGTGTGGCGCATTGGCAGAAGCTGGCGAATGCGGCGGATAAAGTGTCCCCGCAAGGATTCTCGGTGAATACCCGATTGTTGCTGCCGTAACGGCGGCTACGAATTGCCCAGCGGCTGGCGTTTGCGTTCGCTAATCAGCATTTCTCCCAGCAACAGGAGAAGGCCCAGCGCGAGCGGCCATTGAAACAGTTCCTGCTGATCCTGGGATTTGCGGACGTGGCTGCCCTTGGGCAACACCTTGGGATGCTGCTCATACAGTTCGAGCAGGGAATTCGCATCGTTCTCGAGGTGGGCGTAAGCGCCGTGTCCGGCGGCGGCGACTTGTTGCAAAACGCGCTCGTTCATGCGCGAGACCACGTCGTGACCAAATTCGTTCCGGCCATATTTTAATTGTCCCCAAGTGCGTTCCGGCAGCCGGGCTCCCGCGCTACTGCCCACCCCCACCGTACATACCGAAATTTTCTGCGCCGCCGCGTCCCGGGCGGCCAGGATGGCATCGCCTTGTAATTCCTCGCCATCCGTCACCAGCAAGATCGCCTTGCCCGCCTCCTGTTTTGATTCAAATGATTCCGCAGCCAATTTGATGGCGGCGGCCAGGTCGGTGCCGGGTTTGGAAACCGAGGTGGTAGTCAGCGCCGCGAGGGACCGATCAATGGCACCATGGTCCTGCGAGATCGGGGAGATCAGGAAGGCGTCACCCGCAAAGGCAATAAGGCCCACGCGGTCGCCCGAGGGACGATCCAGCAAATTGGCCAGAGCACGTTTGGCAGCGGTGAGGCGGTTGGTGCCGCCGGCATCCTCGGCCAGCATGCTTTTGGAGACATCCAACGCGATGAAATAGTCTATGCCGGGCAATTCCACGCGCACCTCGAGATTGCCGGACATCGGACGCGCCAGGGCAGTGAGAACCAGAATCAACGCGAGCAGCATCAGGAACTGTTTGCGGCGGCGCCGGACAAAATCCACCGAGGCAAGCAACTGTTCATGGAGGCGCGGTGCGACCACGCGGGCCAGGCTTTCACGCCGTTTGCGCGCACCCCAATGCAGAAAGGCGATGACGCCTGGCGCCAGCACCAAAAGCAGCAACAGCCAGAGGGGTTGGTCAAAATTCATGGTCACGGCAATTTCCTCCACACCGTCTGGCTTAAGAGTAATTCCAGCAACAACAACAGCAAGGCCGCGCCGACAAACCACGGCATCAATTCGCGGTAGATGCGCTGCCGGCCCTCTTTGAAGCTGGCTTTTTCCAACAGATCAATTTGCTGATAGACACTGCGCAACCCGACAAAATCCGCCACCTGGAACAACTGGCCTCCCGTCAGCTTTGGCACCTCGGCCATTTCGTTATCCGCCAGATTGAAGGCAGCCATATCCTTGAAATCAATGACCTGAATGACATGCACCCGGATGCCCAACGGAGCGAGGACGCGCCCCACCTCCATGGGCGCGGGGCCGTGGTTCACATTATCGGCATCGGTCACCACAATGATCACTTTGGTCTGGTTGGTGGCCGGCAACAGGTGTTCGGCGGCAATCACCATGCCCGAGCCGGGGGCGGTGCCGTGAAAGGTTTTCTCCTCGCGAATCCGGCCGATCAGCCAATCATGATCCAGGGTCAGCGGGCTGACGAGAAAGGCATTGGCGTCAAACCGCACCAGCCCGATCCGGTCCTTGGGCCGGGCACGCATGAATTCGCTGATGACTTTAATCAGCGCCTCGGCGCGGGTCACGCGCTTGCCATCCATGGTGAAGTCGCGTTTTTTCATCGTGCCCGAAAAGTCCAGCGCGAGCATGATGTTAATGCCTTTGGCTTCGACATCGGACATGCCTTTCTCGACTTGAGGGCGGGCCAGGCCCAGCAGCAGCAATGCCAACGCCAGGTACCGAAAGGATGCCAGCCAATGCTGATGGTTGAACCGTGTCAGGCGGCTGGCGGCGCGCAGCAGGTTGCCGGAGGAAAACTGCACCGCCGCCACTGGCGCGCGCCGTCCGCGCAGCCACGCCCATAAAGGAATTAACAGCAATCCCGGCAGGAACCACCACGCGGCAAACCGAAAGGTGTCGAGGAGGGAAGTCATCTGGGGTGCGGTGCTGTTTTCAGTGAAATGCCCGCCAAAATCCGAATACCGAAGTCCGAAATCCGAAAGAAATCCGAAGCCCGAAACTCGAAACCGGAAGACGGAACGCGGGCGAGCCGGAGGGGGCAGCAAAACTGGGAGGGACTGGAAGGTGGTTTCATCATTTGTGATTTCTTCCAGCGGGGGCATTCTGGACTGAAGCTGGTTGCTCCGGCAGCGGCAACCAGGTTTCCGTGACGAAAATGACCGCTGCCTGGTGCAAGAGTTCCAGTTCGTCCACCCCGGCGGTGCCTTTGGCAAACTTGAGGAAATCGCAACACCCGAGGAAATGCCCTAGTTTCTGCTGATACTTCTCCACCAGCAGCGGGGATTGTCGGGCTTCCATCAGAAACTCCTCGGTCGAACGCCGGGGCGCGCGAATGCCAAAACGCCGTTCGATGTAACGGCGAACCACACCCGACACCTCGATGGCGTAGGTCCGCGAGGGTTCGTTGGCGATCCGTTCATGGATTTTCTTCAATGCCTCCAACGCGTTTTCGCCGGCGGCCTGCGACTCGGCGGGCGATCGTGCGGACGCCAAGTGGCGGCGCTTGCGCCCCCAAATCACGTAATACACGAGTAGCGCGATGGCGACGATGAGCAACACCCAAGCCCAAACCGGCAGCCAGCCCGGTGCCTCCAATAAACGGAGGTCATCAATGATGTTGGTGTAGCTTTGATTCATGATGGCGCTTGAATACCCGCTGCTCCTTATCCCAGCCGGAAAGAAATCTTCTGGATCAACTTGCTGCCAAAACAGTGTTGCAACCGTTGGAGCATCTCGCGCCGGCGAAAGCGGATGATTTCCGCCATCCACACGTTGCTATCCACTTTGACGAACAGCGTGCCCTTGTTGAGTCCCACCGGTTGGGCGTGTGCCGTTACGGTGGGATCGAGCAGTTCATTCCAGGCGCGCAACACCTCGGTTTCCGCCTGGCGTTGTTCCAAGCGCAGCGTTTTGAAAATGCCGGGCATGACCTGGCCGATCGGCAGGGCCGTTTTGGCCCGCGCTTTTTCCTCCCGTTCCAAGTGCTGGCCGCGCCATTCCGCGAGCACTTGCTCGCGCGGCGAGGACTTGGGCGGTCCCAAGGCAGGGATGAAACGTGGGGGGAAATTCATTCAAGTTTCAGCGTCGCCGGGTTCAGACCAAAACGCCTGAGCCAATCATCGGCGACCCCTCGGTCTCGACCACGCCCTCATCCAGCACCAATACCCCATGCGGCGGCAAATCATAATTGCCCGTGAAGGTGCGGCCGCTTAAAAAATCATGCATCGGTTTGAAGAAACTGATGCGCACCGAGGCGTTTTGATGGTTGAGCAGGAAATACAGTTTTTGATCGCCCTTTTGGCGCAGGCTTACCTCGACGGTGTCCGGCACCTTGAGCAAGGGCGATAGCGCACATAGCCCACGCAGCCAGGAAACCAGGTCATAATAGAATGGCTGCCCGCTCACCGTGCCAAAGTACACGGCCCGGCCAAGGCCGAACTCGTTCATGGTCAACGCCGGTTTGCCCGCGTAAAAATCCTTGGCGTAGGTGGCCATCACCTGGCAGCCCATGGGCTCCAGGAGATCGCACCAGAGCCGCGCCGGATGCAGGTGGGTGGACGGAAACCCGCTCCGAAAGGACAGGTGGTTTTCCTCGTTGGGCGCGAGCGTGTCAAATTCCTGTATTTCCACGCCGAACACATCCTGGAGCCCATGCGGGTAGCAATTGTCGGGAGCGATGTGGTTCTCGTCCAACAAGGCGGTGTTGCACGTGGCCACCAGCGTGCCGCCGTTCTGCACATACTCGCGCAAGCGTTGCGCCTCCTGGCTGCTCAACAACGCCAGGGAGGGCGCAATCACCAGCCGATACTGGGATAAATCATCCTCCGGTCGCGCAAAATCCACCGCGATGTTACGGTCGTGCAGCGCGGAGTAAAACAACAGCAGATGTTCGCGCAGGTTGAAAAATTTATTGGGCTGGCGCGGTTGTTTCAGCGCCCATTCATTCGTATGGCTGTACAGGATGCAGGCGTTGGCGACCACCTTGGTCCCGGCGAGCACAGGCCCCAACCGCTTCATCTCCGCGCCGATCTGGCTGATTTCCTTATAGACCCGGTTGGTGCCGCGCCCGTCATGCGTCAGGACTCCGCCATAAAACTGTTCCGAACCAATCCGCGGCTGTCGCCAATAAAAGTACAACACCCCGTCCGCGCCGCGCGAGACCACCTGATACGTGAACAGCCGCACCACGCTGGGGCGGATCAGGGAATTGACATCCTGCCAGTTCACCTGGCCGGCCTTCTGCTCAATCGCCCAGAATCCCGAGTTGCCTCCCGGGATGCGGATGTCGCTCTTTTTGAGCGACCGGATCATATCAATATCGCAGGCATTCTCCGCCGCGCGGCTTTTGATGGTCGCATAGCTGTCCATCGCCACAAAATCGAGCGCCTCGGCCATGTAAAAATGGTCAAAGTGGCGGGTCATCGCGCGGATATTTGTGGTGACGGGCAGGTTGGGCGTCAATTCACGCAGCAACTCCGCTTGCACCCGGACGAACGCCACCATGGTATCGCTGGAGAACCTCATCCAATCCAACATCAGCGCCGGATTATGCGTGGTGGGGGCCGCCATGGGCATGGGCATCTGATCCCAATCCGTGACCGTTTGCCCCCAAAAACTCAACCCCTGGCAGAGGTTAAGATTCTCGATGGTCTCGTATTTGGCCTTCAACCAGGCATGCCAATCCGTGCGGGTTTCCGGGTTGAAAGAAAATTCAGTGAAATGGCCGCCGATGCCGTTATCAATTTGCCAGGCAATCAAGGCGGGATGATTGCCCAAGGCCTTGGCCAGCTCGGTGACCATGCGCTTGGAATACGTCCAGAATACATCGCTGTTGAGGCAGGCGGCGTGGCGGGTGCCAGCGTGCAGGGTGAGCCCGCGTTCATCTATGGGCAGGATTTCCGGGTGTTTCTGGCTGAGCCAAAGGGGCGGGACGGCCGTGGGGGTTCCCAGCACTACTTGGATGCCGTAGCGGTGCATCACCTCCATGACGCGCCGCAACCAGGCGAAATCAAACTTGCCATCCTCCGGCTCGGATAACCCCCAGGAAAACTCGCCCATGCGCACCACGTTAATCCCGGCGGCAACCATCAGCTCCGCATCGCGTTCCCACCGCGATTCCGGCTGTTCTTTAGTGCCCGCATACGGGTACACCCAATGTTCCGGATGATAATCAGCGCCAAAATACATACAGTTCGTCGCCCCTACAGGGCAATCACAGGTTAACTTCTTTTTGCTCCGAGTTCAAACCTTAATTTGACCTTCGTTGGTAAGCGGCAGGGCTGCCTCAAGCTCGGTTTGGTTCAAGCTGGAAGCGGCGGCTCGGGTGTCCCATGGCCGCCCAACCGCAAACGTAGGTGACGAGTCTCAAATATGGTGGCTCGGGAAATTTTGGAGTGCGGTGGCAACAGCCGGGGGAGAAAGGGGGGGATGGCGACACCGCTTTGGATTTGCGCCGTCCACTGAAGAGAACGCGGGTGTGCCTGTGGAGAAGCAAAGATGCCGGTGCGGAGGATTTTGACAGTGGGGAAATTCCCAGAGTTTCATACCCCCTCACCTCTTTCCTCTCCCTCGGGGAGAGGAGGTCTGTTCTGCGGCTGAGAGAGCAGATTGCGGGCTATTTGCAGGTCTTCGGCGTCCGGCGCAGAATCCGGAAACGGCGAGAGCGCACGAATGCCCCTTGGAATACCAACGCGCCGCGAGCGGCTTTCCCTCTCCCCAGCAACGGTGTTAGGGTGAGGGGGTACGGAACTCTCGAATTCGGAATGCGGATTGCGGAATGCGGAATGGAGGTCCGACGACTATTAGGGCGGTAAATCATGGTTGGCGGGTTGAAATCCAAAACGGCGTCGCGGCCCCTTTGCCCCACCTTGCCGCCGTACTCCAAAAAATGCGGCTCCCGTGCTTCCTTGGGCACGGGCCAAAGTGAGGCTTCCCCGAACCAACGAATTTCGCTCTTTGCGAGTCGGGAGACTCGCGCTCCTATCCGTTGTGCCCGGCTCGATCAAGCTGCGTTGCGCACCGCTTTCATTTGTTTCACGCTTCAAGCTTGCACTGGAGCGAAATTTCCCAAAACTAGCGACATGCAATGGTATTATTCCAGGAACGACACGCCGGTCGGGCCAGTGCCGGAAGATGAATTCCAAACCTTGGTGCGGAATGGCACCATCACGCCGGATACACTGGTCTGGCGCGAGGATATGACGAGTTGGCAGCCGTTGCGCGCGACGCAGGCAACGCCGCCGGGCGAAACGATCAGCACCGCCAGCGCCACCACCGTCAAGTGCGTGGAGTGCGGCAACCAGGTCGCCCCGGAGGATGCGCTGCAATACCAGGGCTCCAGGGTGTGCGCCCGCTGCAAGCCGGTGTTTTTCCAGAAAATCAAGGAGGGCGCGGAAAACATCGGGGGGGCCGCCCTGTGGCGGTCGGGCAAGTACCTGGTGATGAAGAAAGGCGGCACCCTGCCGGATCGCTGCATCAAATGCAACGCCCCCGCCGAGGGCTATCAGCTCCGGCGCAAACTATCATGGCACAACCCGCTGTTATACGTGCTGATTTTTGTTTGCAACCCGCTGATTTATATTCTGGTAGCGGCGGTGGTCAGCAAGCGTGCCGTGGTGGGCGTTGGATTGTGTCCGGCACACCGGGAACGCCGCCGGAAACAGATCACCATTAACCTCGGCCTTTGCGCCGCCGGCTTCTTTATGATTGGCGCGGGCATTGCCTTCAACAGTGTCGCGGTGGGCGTGCTCGGCGGGGTGGTGCTGCTTGGTTGCCTGATTTTCGCGGTCATCATTACCAACGTGGTGGCCGCCGGCAAAATTGACGACCAGTATGCGCGTATGCGCGGGGTATGCCCGGCCTATTTGGAGTCGTTGGACAAGTGGATGGGTGGCGATTAACCCCTGCCAATACGTTTGCTATGCTCCGCCTCCAGGTTGCCGATTCCTTCGAGCATCCCACGCTCGCGCCCTACCAGACGATGCGCGCCCAACGGGATCATCACCAACAGCGCATTTTTGTCGCCGAAGGGGAGAAGATTGTCCGCCGCCTGTTGGAAACGGACATTGTGGTGCGCTCCGTGCTGTTGCCGCAGAAATGGCTGCCAGATATGCGTCCGCTGATTGAGGCCCGGCCCGAGGAAGTGGAAGTGTTCGTGATGGAAAAGGAAATTCTGGAAAAGCTGACCGGTTTTTCCATGTATCAGGGGTTGCTGGCGGTGGGGCGCATCCCCAACCCGGCGGACCTGGGCGAAATCCTGCGCACCGCCCCGCGCCCGCTCTTCCTGGTGGCGGTGGATGGCCTGAGCAATTCGGAAAACATGGGGGCGCTGGTGCGCAACTGCACCGCCTTTGGCGCCCATGCGCTGCTTCTGGGGGAAACCTCCAGCCATCCCTATATGCGCCGCGCCGTGCGCAGTTCCATGGGTACCATTTTCCAGTTACCCGTGGTGGAGTGTTGCCGCCTGGAGCAAACCTTGCGCCAGTTACATGCCCAAGGAATCCGTATCGTCGCGGCGCATCCGCACACGGATCAGCGCACGCTTAGTCAGGCGAGTCTGGCCGGGGATGTTTGTGTGGTCTTCGGCAGCGAGGGCGACGGCATCTCACCAGAGGTGTTGGCAGTCTGCGATGAGACGGCGGTGGTACCCATGAGCAAGGGGGTGGATTCCTTGAACGTTGGCAGTGCCGCAGCGGTATTCTGCTACGAAGTCGCCCGGCAACGGGGTAAAGCGTGATTTTCACCTCTGTGGAACGTGGTTCTGCTAGCGAGGAATGATGCCTGCGAAGTTAGGATACTTCCCTTGCTTTGTTTCCGTCCGTGGAGGAGGCTATGGTTTCACTTGGCTTCTTCCCGTTAAGAGGGCTGCGGTATTTGTGAGTTTCCTCTCCCGCGCCCGGTCATACGGAGTGCGACCTTGGCAGTCAGCAACCTCTGGACGCGCCCCATTGCTCAACAGTAGCCCGATCATTCCATCGAAACCGCGCGACGCGGCATTTGCTAAAGGGGTCCGTCCTCCCCGATTTGTGGTATTGACATCCGCTCCGCGCCGCAGGAGGTCTTCAGCAATAGCTATGCGCCCCCCGATCGCCGCTTGCAACAACGCAGTATTCCCATCCAAGTCCTGGCGGTCGAGGTGTGCACCACGTGCCAGAAGAAAATCATAAACCTCCTTATGCCCCCAGAAGGCAGCCAGCATAAGAGCTGTTTGCCCGTGTTCGGTGCCTGCCTCCAAGTCCGCCCCGGCCAGCACAATTGCATGCGTTGACTCGAGGTCGCCACGCGCTGCGGCTATTACGACAAGCGGAACCCCGTTGGTATCCCGAACGTCGCAGTTGCGGCGAGAAACGAGTCTGCTGACAGAAGCGTGGTCCCCTGCCCACGCGGCAGCGACAAGGTTCCGCTCAGTTTGAATGTTCCACCACAAAACTCCAAGCGTGCCCAAGCTCACTGCTACCACAATTATCAGAAGGATTTTTCGATACACCATTGTGCTTCTCCTTGCTCACCGCAGCCTATGGAATGTCAAAATAGAACACCATTGCCCGGCGTTTGTTCGAAACTGACAGGCATTGGCAATCCATTCAGGCGTTTGCTAAGTCCAGGGAATAATTTCGACACATTTGTGGCTTCGATCAGAGTTACTCGATAAACTTTCCCGTCACGAACATCAATCGCCACCTCCAATTTACCGCCATCGTCCGACCGGTATTCACAAACGAAACCGTGTTGATATGGAATACCTACTCCACCCAACTTAACACCATGGTTGCGAATGGTTTCTGCAAGCCCACGCATTCGCAAAAGTAGTGGTGGGGAAGTGTGTGTCAAGTCGTTGCGGGTTTGACGGACAAACTGGCAATCCTTCGTGATAAAAAAATCTTGTACCGCCTTTAACACTTGGTCCGACGCGGGGTACCGTTGAATTGATCGGTATTCCTGAGTGAAGAAACATACTACCCAACTGATCACTAAGGCACACCCCACAAGCGCTAATTTGAAGAAGGTACTCCTCCGTTTCATACCCGATTAGTTATTGGCTTATTTGAAAACCTCTATTGGTTTCTGGAGAATAGACCCCTTTCCGGTTCCACCGCTTTCGGAATAAATAAGAGTAATGCGATGTTTACCTTCAAATGCGTTATCTGCATCTTCAGCCCTGACCGCCCATGCAACAGACAACCGGTATTCCCATTTATCGCCTTCATCGACCAAATCTCTAATCATGTCGCCTGCAACGATTTTTAAATTCGTGATTTTCTCCACTTGAGAAGGGCCATCAACTGTACCAGGGGCTTTCCATGCAAGCTGTTCGTTTAACATCCAAACACCACCTTTTTTTCTCTTATACCATGAGAAATCAGTTATTGTTTGAGATATTTTGAACTTATCCATGGTGTCCATAGCTACGCACTCCCGATTCACCACGTATTCAAACTTGTAGCCGACAGCCGTACGGGCTGGCCGTGTGACTTTTACTTGTTGAAAACTACCCCACCCAGAATTGGCAGTGTACACATAGTGCTCCGGGACCAATTGGTGCTTAAATCCCAAATCCCCAGGAAGAATGACATCATAATAGTCATCCCAAGTGTTGACCCTGCTAAGGTAGGTGCTGTCTGAAATTTCAGCCGTGCCTGAGTGCCTGATCTCTAAGGACAGAATCCGCTCCCCAAAAGCATCAATCTCATTTACTGGTGAGTTCTGCGTGAATGCGTACAGGTTTAAACCGCCAGATTCTTCAATGGTATCCCTAGACAACCATCGCCCCGTGCTGGGGCTGTACCACCGCATGGCTTGGGCTTCGGTAACGATGGTGCAAACAATCACAGTAAGCACGAACTTCAACGTGGCATTCATAGGCTCTATTTCTTTATCATTAGGGCCTTTATCTCAAATCCGTCGGGCACGGTCAATGGCATTCGCGGAGAAACTGAAGAGTTGGCGGCTGGCGCTTCTAGTGGGCTTTGGCTTGGCACGGCAGGGATTATGTCAATAAGTGGTAGCGACTTATCAAGGGCCGTCAACCTATTTCCTATTTTCTTTTGTTAAATAGACGTCATCTCCGAACCCGTTTTCATTAACTCCATTTGAACCGTTCGACCAGACAACCACATCAAAACCCGCCTCCGTAAGCGCAGTCGGCCCGAATTTGGAAAGTAAGTTCGTCTTAAACTCAACATTGAAGCGACGCCCATATCCATCCGACAAAATTTTCTTGTCAATGATTTTAGGATCAAACCCAAGCGTTTGCGAATTATTTGACAATAAAACCAACAAACCTTTTTGAAGATTGGTTTCTGTGGAATTTTGAAGCAACCGACCAATATTGGTATGGTTTTCGGACTCCAAAATACGCAGGGCGTGATAAATATTCTTGAGCCTGTTCTGCGTTTGTGCTTTCGGCGCCACAGTTGTTGGTGGTGAGCATGAAACAAGCCCAACAAACAACATAGAAACGAGGAATGACCGAAATCTCCACATATAATTCCAAAAGGAATCATCGGTTCCCCAATGAATACGGGTAGTTGTTCTTTCCAGGCGCAGAGGTCCAAAGAAAAACGTCGTTTATTGTATTGACTGAACCCTCGTAGCCGATAAAACGCCCCTTTGTTGAAACGTTTGACTCCCACGAGTTATATCGGTATTTAGCTCTTGGCACAGGAACCAAGTCCGCGCTATAGCAAGCTTTAAGAACCAAGAAAGCAATACCATGAGGAGTGTAGCGATCAGGCCCCAACCCGCTCATATCTTCGCCAAGATGAGAATATGTGTTAATAATGGCACCAGGGCCCCCATGGCCTATGAACATGTATCCGTAAATATTCGCATCGCCAAGGTGGGTTGTGATATCATTATCAGTTACTCCAACATCGCTTACGACACGATATCCGTTGTTTTCCCAGTCAATTTTGGATTGGTTGGCAGCGGACATCCAGATACTGATAATAGACCAAGGAACCTGATCCATAACTTTTTGATTTCCAGAGTCGATAAAAATTGTGTTAGGAATAGAATATCGTTTGCAAGGTTCGGGCCTTGCGTCTGCTGGCTGCAACCACTTGTCATAATCTGAATAATCGAAGCGAATTAAATTGGCTAAATCCTGAAATGTGTCGGATGTGCTTGTTGCATAGGCAACCGTCCTTGGGTTTCCTTTTCTTGTGACAACCCATTTTAGCCCAAGAAAGTCTGTTTTGTTTACAGGATCATTTTGAAGTATTGCATAAATATTTGGTCCGTCCATTTCCCCAATCGGATCCCTGGATAACCATCGCCCCGTGCTGGGACTGTACCACCGCATGGCTTGGGCTTCAGTAACAAAGGCAGAGGCAGCAATTACTGCAAGCATGAATTTCAAAACGGCATTCATAGGCTTCATCTTTTTATCATTGGAAGTTTTGTCTCAAATCCGACGGGCACGGTCAATGGCATTCTCGGAGAAACTGACGGAATGATGGCTGGTGCTCCTGGTGGGCTTTGGCTTGGCGCGGCAGGGATGATGTCAATATGTAGTGGCGGTTGCATCAGCGGTATTTGGTCCAGGGTGTGTCGTCTGGCTTGAATCACTTGAAGCGCGGACTCTTTTTGGCGTTCATCCGACTCAAACCGCCGGACTTCATCCATTACCGCAGTTTCTTTTCCAAAGGTTATAGATCTCGTTCGTGATACAATCCGTTTCTGTAATTCAGGGGAAAGTTCCCGGTTGCGGTAACTCCATGGGATACTGTTCGCGGGAATGCCACTCTCTCGGGCAAAATCCGCCAATTTCAGGTGGTCCTTTGGCTGCCATTCCGGCGGCAAAAAGGGGTGATGGCCGGAATTGAACAACGATTCGCTGGCTTGCATATTCCGCAGGTGGAGTTCTTCCGCATAATATAGGTGCATTTCTTCAACCATTTCCTGCTCGTTATCCAACTTGCGCAGCCGTTGCTGGAGTTCGAGCGGAAAACCATTCCAAAAATACTCGGCCGGAATTCGTTCCTGCTGGATCGCCATGCGCCTGGCCTGGGTTGGCCCAGAGGCAACCGCAGACTGGTTACCCGCCTGAGAGTCCTTCTGCCGGGCCAACATGCTGGTTTCGTAATGCTTCCACAGTTCAGTCAAGATGGACTGCTCGTTATCCAGCTTGGCAGCGCCAATACGAGCCCATGATGAGGACGGAATCTGCCTGTTTTCAAACGGGGGCAGGAATTCCTCCGGGATGACCAACTCTTTTCCCGAAGGCAAGGTGACGCGCAAAACAAGGATTGGTGTTGGCGATGGTGGCGGCAGCATCACAATATTCGTCCGTGGAGCATCCGTAGGCTCGATCATTCGCCTATGGTAGTCTGCCAAGTCACGCCGTAAATCGCCGACAGCCTGTTCCATGGCGGGCAAGTCCGTGCCCTGACTCATGCGCATGTGGACCTGCACTTTACGATTTTGGAATTGGGCAAATTCCGGGCCGGGCGGCACATACATTCCATCCACTTCCGTCCAAAGTTGGTCCCATTTGCCAGCGTTCTTCGAGTTTTGCGCCCGTTCGAGGCAGGCTTGAATAGTTCGCCGGGAAAGCGGTGTATCGGGCAAATACCGTCCGGCGTTCGCAATGGCCTCGGCCTCTTCCGCATACCGTTCCATGTTGCGCAAACACCCGGCGCGCGCAAAAAGAAACGCCCCCAACATTTCCCGCCCAGTCATGGGCCGCAGCCAGCCCAGGTCCCGGATTTGTTCCTCGGTGCTTGGGAAAGGTCCTTTCCGATATTCTTCATCGGTTGGGGTGGTGAATCCCCGATTCTCGGTGGCCTCAACATTGAGGTGACCGCCATCCTCTTGCTCATAGCGGACATATAGGTGGTACTTGGTGGCGGCAAGGTTCACGGGATACCCTAAACGCCGGGCGATGGCCGTGTAGAGCACGGGCATGGAGGCGCAAGTCCCGAACCGCTCGCCCGCCAGCAGCCCGTGAATGAAAACATTCTTGGAATTGGCGTAATTGGCCTGCTGGTCAGTCCGCTTTCCATGCACCCACGGTATTTCAAGTTTAGGATTGTAACGCATACCGTAATCCTCTGCGAGCACGGTGCCCAGCATTCCCATCCGGTAATAAGCCAGGGAATTTTTATGCTCTTCCGGGTGTTCTGTAAAACGATGCTCGTTGCGTTTGGTTTCCCATTCCACCTGCCTGGCAAGGGAGTTCAGCCGTTCGATATATTTACTAACGTCCAAGTCCTCCGAACCGCGCAGCCCCTCCGCGCAAAGCAAGTTCATGACCGCGATATCCACGCCGTCAAGTTGTTCGGGAGGAATTTGCAGTAACTCTCGTAATGATTGTGGTTGATGGCTGGCCAATGATGGTGGCTTCGGCACGGTGTTTGCAGCTAGCTGAATTCTATCCCACGGGCCAAGCAGCAACACAACGGCAGCGATCAGTAGAAAAAACAGCACAGCCGGAAGAAGCATTGATCGGTGCTTTGACTGCCGTTTTTGGCCTGATCGTCCGAGGTTAGCCACCGGGCGATTATTGTTGTGACTCTTTTCCATTGAAAACTAGCAGATTTTGATATGACGATTTCATAACCGCAAGAAATATTTATTGGTCTTGGTGCTTTGGGGTGGAGTGTTGCCGCCTGGAGCAAACCTTGCGC
Source organism: Verrucomicrobiota bacterium (assembly GCA_037139415.1). Lineage (NCBI taxonomy): Bacteria > Pseudomonadati > Verrucomicrobiota > Verrucomicrobiota bacterium. The sequence goes on from JBAXGN010000030.1 coordinate 46,267, forward strand.
CAATTGCGTGCCCAAGGAATCCGTATCGTCGCAGCGCATCCGCACACGGATCAGCGCACGCTTAGTCAGGCGAGTCTGGCCGGGGATGTTTGTGTGGTCTTCGGCAGCGAGGGCGACGGCATCTCACCAGAGGTGTTGGCAGTCTGCGATGAGACGGCGGTGGTACCCATGAGCAAGGGGGTGGATTCCTTGAACGTTGGCAGTGCCGCCGCGGTATTCTGCTACGAAGTCGCCCGGCAACGGGGACGCGCCTGACTCCATTCTGATTTTCCGCCGGGCCGGGCGCAGCTTGCATTTCTTCCCCGCCCCCAGTAAGGTGACCGGAACGCAACCATGAACTCAAAACCTCAAGGATCGCATCCGGAAAAAACGTCGATGATCAGGCGGCGAGAATTTCTGGCCGGCGGCACGAGTGCCATCGCCTTGTGTGGATTGCCTTCGTTTTCGGCGACGGCGATCGCCGAGGAATCCCGCCCAGCGCGGGGTAAGGCCCCCTTTCGCGCACTCTACAGCAACGACACGACCAACATCACCTCCTGCATCAGCCCCTTTCACAAAGCGCGCGAGCCGTTCCGCCCGGAGATGCTCGAGGCCACGGTGGATGAATTACAGGATACCGGGATCGAAGTCCACCTGTTGCAGCCTGGTTTGGGGATGGTGCCGATGTGGCCAAGCAAGGTGCTGTCGCTGGAAGAACACTACCGCTGGGTAAAGGAACGCTACGGCGTGGATCCCGATACCTTTGGCCGGTACGTCATGGCGGGCGGCGATGTCGTCAAAGTGTTCATTGAACGCTGCCGCTTGCGCGGCCAGGCGCCCTTCATTTCCTTCCGCCTGAACGACGCCCACAACAAGGAATTTGCGGAGGCCAAAAAGAGCGACAAGATTGGCGGGGGCGCGGCGATGAGCCTCACCCGATTTTTTGTCGAACATCCGGAGTATCGCATTGGCCCCGACCTGAAAAGCTCCATGCAGCGCCTCCAGAATTGGGCCATCCCGGAAGTGCGCGCGCACAAGTTTGCGTTCCTCAAGGAGCTTTGCGAAAATAACGATCTCGATGGGCTGGAGTTGGATTACCTGCGTTTTCACAGCTATTTTCCGCAAGATCGGACGACCGTCGAACAGCGGTGCGCCATCATGTGCGGTTTTGTGCGCGAGGTGCGGGAATTGCTGGATCGCACCGCGCGCGGTGGTCGTACCCGCTGGCTGTGCGCCCGCGTGCCGTGCTACGTGAAAGCCTTCGACCCCATGGGCCTGGACCTGCCCGGCATGGTCGAGGCGGGGCTGGACATGGTGAACGTGTCTGCCAGCTATTTCACCGTTCAGCAAAACGACCTGGCTACGATTCGCCAGATGGTGCCGTCCGCCGCCTTGTATCTGGAATTGTGTCACTCCATTTGGAATGGCGACAAACTCACTCCGGGCTACGACACCTTTACCTTTCGCCGCACCACGCCGGAGCAGTTTTACACCGCCGCCCATCTGGCCTACGCGCGTGGCGCGGACGGGGTTAGCGCGTTCAACTTTGCCTATTACCGCGAGCATGGCGGTCCCGGACGTGGCCCGTTTACGGAGCCGCCTTTTGAAATTTTCCAGCATCTGCGGGATCAGAAGTGGCTGGCGCTTCAGCCGCAGCACTATTTCCTCGCGCCGGGTTGGAATAACCCGTTTATCCGGCCACCACTGTTGCCGCGCAAACTGGTTCCGACCGAACCGCTTTCTTTCAGTCTCGACCTGGCGCCACCAACCGGCGGCTGGCAACCGGGTGGACGGTTGCGCATCCAATGCGAAGCTCCCCTGGCACAGGCAAGTTTCCAGGTCCAATTCAACGGTCAATCGCTGGAGCCATCCCCGGATGTCTCGGAACCGTATCCGGCGGTGTCTCCCTCGCTACTTGGCAAACCGGAAGCAATGCGCGCCTGGCACGTACCCGCCAAGCGATTGCGTGACGGCCAGAATCAGCTTGGGTTGACCATGCTAACCGGCATGCCAAACCGCCTTGATTTTATGGACTTGGCGGTACGGTAAATGCCGCGCTCCGGGCGCTATTGGGTGGCGGTTTTTTCGGCTGTCAGATTGGTAGAAAATTCGACACAACGCGCCACCACCTCCATTCCCACGGCGCGATCCGCCCAGGCAAATTTGGTTTCCAACTCATGTTTATCCGCGTCGGTCAGCACTTGCTCGGCCATGGGAATCAGGGTCGCCTTGTCTTTCACGAGATGGCGCTCAAAGGTGGCGCAAACATCATCCAGCGCATGGGCCAGGGCATCGCCCGACCCCGGTTGATCCCGGACGAACCGGTCCAGGCTGTCATCCAGGACGCGCACCAGGGCGCGTTCCTGCTCGTGGTCGTGCCGGAAACTATCAATCGGGTTGGCCTGGTCAGGGATGCCGCGATGCGCCAATCTCGGAAACAACAACGTCTCCTCTTTGAGGTGGTGCAGCCGGTCGCCGTAGATGCGCAGAAATTCCACGGCGGCGCGCAGCAGCTCCGTGTCCGGGCGCTGGCCCTGCAACATGGCGTCAGCCGTTTGGCGCAGCGCCAGCAGCACGGTTTCAATATGGTGATGTTCGCGTTCCATGATTTCGGAAGGAGCCATAATAGGGATCAGTTTTTGAGGTTGTTGGTTGGATGGAGGATGACAACCAGACCGAAGCGGTTCCGCGCGCGCGGCAAGCGACGTTGCCGGGGCGGACAGCATTCCATTGCATGAACGGGTGTTGTCATGTGTCGCCGGCAAACTGGCATAAATCTGCCCAAAAGCAATACTTAACTTTAACATTAATAAGATTTATGCTTGGAGAATGAATGCATTAGCGCCGGCAACCCTTGGGACCAACCGCAAACGTAGGTAACGAGCAAATCAATCTCAAATATGGTGGCGCGGGGGATTTTGGAGTGCGGTGGCAGAATCCGGGGGTAACAGGGGCGGATGACGACACCGCTTTGGATTTGCGCCGTCCACGGGAGCGCGCGCGGGTGTACCTGAGGAGACCTAAATGGAGTGGCGCGGGAGATTTTGACAGCGGGGGAATTCCCAGAGTTTCGTACCCCCTCACCTCTTTCCTCTCCCTTGGGGAGAGGAGGTCTGTTCTGCGGCTGAGGGAGTGGATGATGGGCTGTTTGCAGGTCTTTGGCGTCCAACGCAGAATCCGGAAGCGGCGAGAGCGCACGAATGCCCCTTGGAATACCAACGCGCCGCGAGCGGCTTTCCCTCTCCCCAGCAACGGGTGAGGGGGTGAGACTTCCCCGAACAACCGACTTTCGCTCTTTGAACCCATGAACCTGGAAGTGAAGGTTCGTGGGGAGGGAAACGGCGGCAATTCCGCATTCCGCATTCCGCATTCCGCATTCCAAAGCGGCGTCGCGGCCCCTTCACCTCACCTTGCCGCCGTACTCCAAAAATGTCGGCGCGTGCATTTGCTCTGCGCCGCAG
>JBAXGN010000031.1 GCA_037139415.1 Verrucomicrobiota bacterium
GGGACTGAGGAAACATGGACCGCAAGGTTGCGTGCGCCTCAGTCCTACTCGACCCCGAAATTATTTCTGCAAAAGTTCTTTCGGATTTCCGTTTTCGCGCTTCGGACGTATTCCATCCTGTCCATCCCGTTCATCCTGTCTTTCGATTTCGCGGTTTTAGCAAAGGGGTTGACACTCAGAAATACATAAAATTTGTACCACCTTGGCAAATCCAGTAGAAGACCCGCCAGGAGTGGAAAACCTGCTCGCTTGGAATTTGTGCGTGGATCGGCCAGCCGGTATTCCTGCCTCAACAAAAGCGACCGAGGCAGGCTACCGACGCAGGACAGGTTCCAGCCACAAGCCCCAGGTACCGTTGAGATTGGTGGTCGCGGCTTGCGATTTCAGTTCCAATTGGTTCACGTCTGCCACGGCGATGGAAAACGATTTACTGGTCATCGGCTTGAGGGGGCCGGAGCGCCAGAGTTCGCGACCGTCGCCAACGATGGTAAATTCCATTTGTCCAGTTTTTTCCGCGCCCGCACCGGTGGTTTTCCAAGCGTGTGGAAAGAGAATAGTCAAACTCCCAAAAAGGAGAAAAAGACGTTGTTTCATATCCAGTTTCGTTGTTGTGTGAGTTGCTCAGGGCGTTTGCAGTCTTAGGGCGCGAAGTTGGCAGGGGTAGAGGGAGAGTTTCAAAATTCCATTTGGCGCGGACACGGTATCGCCAGTCACGGCGTCGGTGAGGCGGCCGTTCGGTGGAAGCCTGATAGTGAGGTTGGATTTTTCCGCGAAGCCGGTGTTCACGATGGCGAGGTAGGTGCCGTGTTGGGGTGTGGGGATGGAGCGGACGGTAATTTCAGCGTCCGCACAGGCATCCTTCAGGCGCGAGGAGGGCAGCGCGGGCAGGGAGAGAAAGGCGGTATTGAAGGCGCGCACGTATTCCGGGAAGCCGCGGTTAAAAGTGCGCCCCACCAGGTAGCCGAGGAAGCGCGGGTCGCCATTGGCCATGGCGCGGGCCTCGGCCAGGAGGCAATAGGGGCCAGCACGTTCGATGTCGGCGGCAAAGTAACCCAGTTTTTCGTGATCTTCGCGGTCGAAGGCCATGTTTTCGTTGAGGGTGTAGTGGCGCACGAGGGCCAGGCCGCTGAGCGTGCGGAAGGCGTCAAAGGTCCTGGCGTCGCCCACAGTGTAGCTGCGGTTGAATGCGTGAGTCAGCAGCACGCCCTCAGTGTTTTGATAGCGTTTGGGATCGGCGGGCGGGTTGCCGTGATCGGGTTCCCAACCACCCCAGCGCAATGGGCCGGTCTGCATGGCTTGCAGGTAGAGGTTCTGGGCGTACACGTCTTCCGGGGTGATGGCTTTGCCGGGTTTTTCCTTACCGGGCGGTTGCTTTAACCATTCCAGCCAGCCAGCAGGGTTGTCGGTGACAAGATGGCGATCCCAAGAGGGCAGGGAGACTCCGGGCTCGGAGGCGTCGGTGGTGTAGAGCATGAAAGCGTTGGAATTCACACCGGATTGGCGCAGGTGATCGCGCATGGCCAGGAGGAACTCGCGGCGTTTGCCGTACCACCAGTCGTAATAGGCGTCGAGCAACGGCTTGCTGGCTTGGAGTTCTTCCCGCGTGACGGCTTTCCCGTGATTGGCTTCGGTGGCAAAGCGTTGGCGGGTGGCATCGCCAAAGCCAATTGGCAGTTGCGAGCGTGGACGCATCCAGGCACCGAGGAATTGCGCGGAGTCTTTGAACCGCACCATGGTCACATCGAGCATTTTCTGAAAGTCAGCGCGGGTATCCGGATCGGTGAGATCGGCGTTGGCGGATTCAATCCACTTGATGTGGGTGTAGGCATCGTTGCGGGTCAGGGGCTTGGCGCGGCGTTGCGGCCCCAGACCTTTGGAGCCTTTGCTGCCCGAGTATTCATAGTAGGGTAGCACAGAAAACCCGCGTTCGCCCATGAGTTTGACGATGTCGCTCCAGAGATTTTTGTGCGCGTTATTGAAGTACACCCATTCATTGCCGCCGCCGGGGGTGGAATCCCAGTGTTGGCACGCGCCGAATTCAAGCAGGTCCTTGGTATAGGTGTTAATAGCAAGGAACTGCATCACCTCAGCCTTGTAACGGTACCAATCCAGTGGGTTCTTCAGGCCGCGCTCCTCTTCCTTGGTGGCGTCAATCACGCCATCCGCCATTTCCTCACGCCAGAAGATGTGGCGGCGCGGCAACCCGGCGGGGGGCGCGGTGTAGCGGGCTTGCAGGCGGGCGGGGTCCGGCACTTCAAACAGGCGGATGCGCCGTACGGCGGCTCCGTGCGATGGCGGATCATTTTCGGCGGAGAATTGAACGATGGTTACATCAAAGCCATCTTCAGGCATCAGGGATCGCACCCCTTTGCCGCGTGGAAACGAACGGTCCGGAAAGCGGTCGTGCAAATTGAAGAGCATTTTCCAGGTCTCATAGCGCCCGGATAGGGGAACGCGCAGGGACTCGGAGTTGTTATTGACGTATTTGGGGTACAACGCATCGCCCACGGTTGGCCCGGTATGAAAGCCGCGGCAGGTTTCGTTACCGCTGTTCAACACCATCATGGAGCGGGGGGCGTCCTCGGGATACTCCACGGTGAGCAAATACGCTTTGCCCGGGGTGAGCAGTTTGTAACGGCCGAGCCGGTACGAAAAATAGGCGGCTTCGCCAGGCACTGGTGGCAGGACCCGGCACGGAGTGCCGAGGAGACGTTCAACCTTGCTGGCATTGGCCGGGCTTTCCACGAGTGTCCGGGTGGGGGCAGTTTGTGCGCAATCCACTTCATCCACCAGCGGCAGCGAACCAAAGAGAGGCCCGCAATCCACGAGCGGACGGTTGGCGACTTCCTTTTGAGCTGCCGCCAACGCGGTCTCCCGCTCCGCTTTGGCTTTGGCGGCAGCAACTTTGCTTGCTTGTAAAGCCTGGAAGGTTTCTGGCGAGTACTCGTAGAGGACCGCTTCCCCCACTTGCGCACCACCCGTCTGCCGAGTGAACCGCACGTAACGCGTGGTGACCTCTAGCGGCACTTGCGCCCATTTCTTGAACGCCACCGTTTCGTAGGTCGCCACTTTCTGCCACTTACCCGGTTCGCCGATGGAAATATCAATGAAGCCCACGTTGAAAAGATCGTATAACCAGAGTGTGGATAGATGGCGCGCGTGCCCCAGATCCAAGTATGCGCTGACCGGGTATTCGTTTTTGAATTGGGCACCCACCTGCCAGATGGTTTGCGGTGCCCCAGTGGGAGGATCATTCGCAATTTCCTGCTCGTCCACCAGCGCCTCGGGGTTGCCATGCGTGGCCTCGTTTACCACCATTTTGGGGTTGAGGGGGACGCGGGTTTCACCGGGACTGCGGGCTGGGGCTGGAGCGGCATTGGCGCAAGGCAGGCAATGGCCCAATGATAGGAGCAGCAGAGGAAGGAGGAGGGGAACCTTAACTCCGAAATCCGAAATTCGAATACCGAAAGAAGTCCGAAATCCGAATGCTGAAACGGTGGTTTGGTGATCTGTATGGCAGTGTTCTGTTACATGTAATTTCTTATCGCTCATGTCACGGTGTCCCTGTTTCGGGTTTCGATTTTTGGATTTCTTTCGGTATTCGGTATTCGGGTTTTCCAGTTTCCACTAGAAACGCGAGGTCTGAAAAAAGCAAGACGCGCCCGAGGGCGCGTCTTGACGTTTTACATGGAGGATGACATCAGTGGGGGATTGCCATTGCGAGCAAAAACTCGATGTTGCTGCGCGTTTTCTTTAGTTTTCCCAGCAACAGTTCCATGGCTTCCACAGGCGGCACACCGGTGAGGGCGCGGCGCAGAATGACCACCCGGGAATATTCGTCGGGATGATAGAGCAGCTCTTCCTTGCGGGTTCCAGAGAGTTCAACGTTGATCGAGGGGAAGATGCGGCGATCCACCAAGTGGCGGTCCAAGTGTACTTCCATGTTGCCGGTGCCTTTAAACTCTTCAAAGATGACTTCATCCATGCGGGAGCCGGTATCCACCAACGCCGTGGCCATGATGGTCAGTGACCCACCTTCCTCAATGTTACGCGCGGCACCGAAGAAACGCTTCGGTTTGTGCAGCGCATTGGCGTCCACACCGCCGGAGAGAATCTTGCCCGAGTGAGGCTGCACGGTGTTGTACGCACGAGCCAGGCGGGTGATGGAATCCAACAGGATGACCACGTCCTTTTTGTGTTCGACCATGCGCTTGGCTTTTTCGATCACCATCTCGGCGACGGCGACGTGCCGTTCCGGCGGTTCATCGAAGGTGGAACTGATGACTTCCGCGCCTTTGCAAGTGCGCTCCATATCCGTGACTTCCTCGGGGCGCTCGTCAATCAGGAGAATGAAGAGATAGGACTCGGGGTTGTTCTTTAGAATGGCGTTGGCCAACTTCTGCATTAATACGGTTTTGCCGGTACGCGGCGGCGCGACAATGATGCCACGAGTGCCTTTACCGATGGGGCAGACCAAGTCCAGCACGCGCGTGGACAATTCATCTGCGGCGTTTTCCAGAATGAAACGCTTTTCCGGGAACAACGGCGTGAGGTTGTCAAAGTGCGTTTTATCCTTGGCCTTGTCCGGCTCTTCGCCGTCCACCGCCTCGACTTTCAGCAGCGCAAAAAACTTTTCCTTTTCCTTGGGCGGGCGAATCTGGCCGGCGACCAAGTTGCCGGTTTGCAGATTGAACCGGCGGATTTGCGACGGGGAAACGTAGATATCCTCAGGGCAAGGCAGGTAGTTGAAGCTCTTTGAGCGCAAGAAACCGAAGCCTTCCGGCAGGATTTCCAGCACGCCCTCGGAGAACATCACGCCGCTGCGTTCCGCGTTCTTTTGCAAGACGTGAAAGATGACCTCATGCTTGCGCATGGTGCCGAAATTTTCGATGCCTATCTCCTTGGCCATGCGGTTCAGCGCGACCATGCTCATGGCTTGAAGATCGGCAATGTTCAAGGAGGTGGCAATCTTGTCGCGGCTTATCGGGGCGACGTCATCCATGCCTTCTTTGGTTTCAATGGCATGCTTGGGCGGTTGCAGTTCCGCCGCTTCGTGAATCCGCACCGCTTCGCGCATCACGGCTTCCAGGATGGGATTTTTGCCGGTGTCACGCGGTGGACGAGCCCCCTTCGGTTGACGGGGTCGGCGCAGACCGGTTTCCGGCGTAGCCGGCTCGGGAACCGGGGCCGGCGCGGCAGGTTCCGGAGTCGGGACTTCAGCCACCGGAGTCGGCTCAGGTTCAGGCGATGGTGGGGCGGGCGGGGGCGGCGGCACGGACACAACCGGTTCAGGCTCTGGCGCCGAGACGGAGGCTGGCGTTTCGATGGACAACGTCGCCTGAGCCTCAACGGCAACTTTGGCCGCCTTCTTTTTTGCGACCTTGGGTTTCGCTATTCTTGGCATAAATTTTTTCGTTAAAATTAATTATTTTCGCGGTGGGAACATAGCCAACCAGGAAGCCAATCCGAAGATCGCTCCCGTGAAGCGCCAGTCTAACACGCGGGTTATCAAATGCACCAGTCGCCCATAGGACGCTGGGAACACCTAATGCATAGCCTAAGTTGGTCAGTACGGCAAGGGAAATTTTGCCGTTAATTCGCGGACACGTTCGCGGACCTTGTGGGCCGCCTCGATATTCTTCAGATCGAGCAGGACTTCCGAGATCATATCCGCGATGGCCGCCATTTCGGTCTCCTTCATTCCGCGGGTGGTGACGGCAGGGGTGCCGACGCGGACGCCACTGGCTTGGAAGGGGGATCGGGTTTCAAATGGAATGGTGTTTTTGTTGACCGTGATACCCGCTTCATCAAGGGCGATCTGGCAATCTTTACCGGTCAGGTTGCGTGCGCCCACATCCATCAACATCAGGTGGTTGTCCGTGCCACCGCTGACCAGCCGGAAGCCGTTCCGCTTAAGTCCCTCCGCCATCGCTTTGGCGTTCTTGACGATTTGTTCCTGATACGTTTTGAAACCAGGTTGCAAGGCCTCTTGGAAGCAAACCGCTTTGGCGGCGATCACGTGCATTAATGGCCCGCCCTGAATGCCGGGGAACACCATGGAATCAATTTCCTTGGCGTACTTTTCTTTGCACAGAATTAAACCGCCACGCGGGCCGCGTAACGTTTTATGGGTGGTAGTGGTGACAAAATCCGCGTGAGGCACCGGGCTGGGATGCTGACCCGTCGCAACCAAACCGGCAATATGCGCAATGTCGGCCAGCAGCAGCGCGCCGACTTCCCGTGCGATTTCGCCTAAACGTGCAAAATCAATAATGCGCGGATACGCGCTGGCGCCCACAGTAATCATTTTGGGTTTGTGCAGACGGGCGAGGTCGGCCAGTTGATTATAATCAATCCGTTCGTCGTCCTTGCGCACACCGTAATGGATGATCTCAAAGAATTTACCCGAGAAATTGGCCTTGTTGCCGTGGGTCAGATGCCCGCCGTGCGAGAGATCCATGGTAAGCATGCGGTCCCCCGGTTTGAGCACCGCAAAATAGACGCCCATGTTGGCACCACTGCCGGAGTGGGGTTGCACATTGGCGTGATCCGCTCCGAACAATTTCTTGGCGCGGTCAATCGCCAGTTGTTCCGCCACGTCCACGTTTTCGCAGCCGCCATACCACCGTTTCTTCGGATACCCTTCGGCGTACTTGTTCGTTAGCACCGAGCCTTGGGCCTCCATGACCGCTGGACTGGTGAAGTTTTCACTGGCGATCAGTTCGATGTTCTGCTGCTGGCGTTGGCGCTCATGCGCGATCACCTCGGCAATTTCCGGGTCCACCGCGCTCACGCGCAATTCCGGCGCGGAGACGCACCATTCCATTTTATGAACGCGGCGCTCATGGCGTCCGCCACCGTCAAAGGGGGTGTTGAGAAACGCGTCAACCATCTGGCAAGCAAGGTCTGCCGGGGTGCTCTTGGCGCCGAGGCAGAGAACGTTCGCGTCGTTGTGAGTGCGGGAGATGGCCGCCATGTCGGCGTTGCACGCTAGCGCGGCACGCACGCCGGCCACCTTATTGGCGGCAATGCTCATGCCGATGCCGGAGGTGCAGACCAGGACGCCAAACCGGGCCTGGCCACCGGCGACTGCTTTGGCTACCGCGTGCGCAAAATCGGGATAATCAGTGGACGCATCAGATTGAGTGCCGAAATCGCGGCAGGCAATGCCTTTGCGCTGAAGGTATTCCACTAGGGACTGTTTGAGGATGAAGCCGCCGTGGTCGGCGCCAATTGCAATCGTGGTTGTCGAATTCAAGTTCGTTTCCATGGGTTTGGAGGTTTGTTCAATGAATTTTAAAACACTCAGGATGCCCTGCTCAATCTCGTCGCGGCAATAGGCATACACATTGAAGGGCATGCCGATCGGGTCCCGGATTTCTTTCTCGTAGCCCTGCAAGGCATCGTCAAATTCGCGGAGCAGGAAGGTTTTTTCTGCCGCCTGGGGGTAAATCAGCATGATGGCGTCCACGTGGCTCATCGTCATGCCGAAGATATAGTCGGCCTGGTTGACCAACTCGGCGGTCAGCGCCCGGCTGCGTTGCGCGGAGATATCAATGCCGATTTCTTTCAACGCCCGGACGGAGTGGTCACTGGGCGGTTGACCGTCGTAGGCACCCACGCCGGCGGAAAGCACGCGGAATTCGCCGCGCCCCTTTAATAGGCGGCGGCAAATTCCCTCAGCCATGGGGCTGCGGCAGATATTGCCAGTGCATACAAATAAGATTGTCTTCATACCAGCGTAAGACTGGGAAAGACCTTGTGACGGCCCGGCCAAAACGTCAACGGGAAATCCTGAAAATTTCGCATTTATGGTTTGGTTGGTTGCACGATGGCCAGCCCTTTCAAAAGGTCCAGTGCGCGCGCCAGCACGGGGTCGCGCACCAGCTTGGCGGGGTTGGCGATTTTGGTTGCCGCGCTGTCTTCCTGATCCGGGTCCTTGCCTTCCCGGCGCATCCGCACCAGTTCGGCCTCGTTAATACGGGCGCGAGCGGTCCGGTTGGTGGACGTGTTGCCGACTGCTGCCAGCGGTTGATTGGGCAGGCGAAATTCATCTTGGAAAAAGGCGATTTCCTCTTCCGGGCTGATTCTCACCAAAATGTCGGGCCGGACGCCTCGCGTTTCCAAGGGTTGGCCTTCACCTACCTGGACCAGCGCGCTGGCAATGCGGATCGTTTGTCCGTTGGCCAGTTTGAACTCTTGTAACACGGCAGCCTGTCCGGCGGTGTTGGTGCCCAGGATCAGGCCGGTCCGGTTTTCGCGCAATGCCGCTGCGAGCGCCTCCGGAGCGCCCATGGTTCCCTGGTTTACCAGAATCATCACGGGTCCCTTGATCGCGTTGGTTTTGGCATGGGAACGCGCGTTTTCTCCCGCCCAGGAGAGCAGGGAACGTTCGTCGGAGAAAAATAAATCTGCTACCGCGCCTGCGGCGGCAAAGTCCGTGCCGCGCGCAAACCGGAGATCAAGCACCAGCCCTTTCAGGCGGTTGGTGGTGGCGAGGTTTTCCCAAGCCTTGATAACAGTTTCCGCCGCGCCAGCCTCGACGCGGTTGAGGCGGAGGTAGGCATAACTGCTATCATACACTGTCGCTTTAGGAAGCACTGGTGCATTGGTGTCGGTGGGGGCGGTTGTTCCCAGAATGACCCGGCCTTTGAAGCGTTCCAGCAGTCCGGCCAAGGCGGCTTGATCCAACTGCTGCTCCGTGACGCCTTTAAGTTGGGTGCGCAGCAAGTCATAGACTTCCCGGAAGGAAGGTTCGGCCGCCGCGTGCGCGCTCAGGCTGGCGCTCAGCAGGAACGCAAACATGTTCATCAATTTCATATCATACCCCTTTCATGGCCTTCGACGCGATGTCGCGACGAAATTGTGCCCCTTCAAACTGGATGGTTTCCACCGCTGCATAGGCTGCCGACTGGGCGCTTCGCAGGTCTTTCGCCCAGGCGGTCACGCCAAGGACGCGTCCGCCTTGGGTGACGATTTGATCGCCCGCCCGTCCGGTGCCGGCATGGAATACTTTCGTGTTTGGCAGCCGGGCGGCGGTGTCCAAACCGGCAATTGGTTTGCCTTTGGCGTAGCTGCCGGGGTAACCGCCGGAGGCCATCACCACGCACACGGCCGACATGGGGCTCCATTTAAGCTCGATTTTGCGCAAGGTGCCGTCCAGGCAGGCTTCCATTAGTTCTACCAAGTCATTTTCCAGGCGCGGCAGGTACACTTGGGTTTCTGGATCGCCAAAGCGGGCGTTGTATTCGAGCACTTTGGGGCCGTCAGCAGTCAGCATTAGCCCTGGATACAGGATACCACGATAATCAATGCCTTCCGCCTGGCAACCTTTGAGCCATGGCTCCATGATTTTTTTGGCGACCTTGATTAGATCTCCCGGTCCCAGGAACGGGGTAGGGGAATATGTGCCCATCCCGCCAGTATTCAGCCCTTGGTCGCCATCCAGTGCGCGCTTATGGTCTTGCGCGGTTGGGAACAATTGCGCGCATTGGCCGTCGCAGAGGGCGTGCAGGGAGACCTCGATACCGGTCAAAAACTCTTGAATGACCACTTGGCGTCCGGCGGTGCCGAAGGTTTGTTTGACCAAGATTTCCTCGATGGCTTGATCGGCTTGCGCCATATCTTTACAGATCAACACGCCTTTTCCCAGCGCGAGGCCGTCGGCTTTGACGGCGCACTTGCCGCCCAGTTCAGCGGCGAACCGCGATGCCTCAAGCGGGTCGGTGAATGTGCCGGCGCGGGCGGTGGGAATGCCGTGGCGCTGCATGAACTCCTGGGAAAACACCTTGGATGACTCGAATTGGGCGGCTTTTTGGTTGGGACCCCAGATGCGCAAACCATGTTGCTGGAAGAGGTCCACGATCCCCATGGCCAACGGGTTATCCGGCCCGACGACGGTGAGCGCCACGTGTTTTTCCTGGGCGAACGCCAGCAGCCGTGGCAAATCCTCAGCGCTTAACGGCACGCATTCCACCAGCGACTGGTTGCCGGCCAGGCGTTCCTGCCCAATACCGGCATTTCCGGGCGCACACCACAGTTGCGTGGGGTGCGGCGACCGGGCCAGTTTCCAAACCAACGCGTGTTCGCGTCCGCCAGAGCCGATGACCAATATCTTCATGCGCGGCGCTATTCAACCCAAACCCGGGACATAAGACAATCATTTCGTGAGGTTGAATATTTTTGAACAATTATTGCCGGCGGCGTTCAAATGCGGTGTATCGTTGCCAGATTATGAGGTTGATTAAAAGTAAGTTGATGATTGGGACCTTGGTTACGGGTGGGTTGTTGTCCATCCTGACGCCGGCGGTGTCGGCCAAGGAGAATTCTTCTGCGGCGCTGGATTTGGCGCGGCAGTTAAACCAGGCGTTCATTGAGGTGGCGGATAAAGTTTCGCCCTCGGTGGTCGTGGTCAAGGTGGCGCTTAAATCGCCGCATTCGTGGATGGATGACGAGGAGAATCCGCTCTGGGAGATGGTGCCCAAGGAATGGCGCAAACGCTATGAAGATCGTCGCGCCCGCCCGCGTGCCAATCAGGAACCGATCTTCGACGGCCAGGGTTCCGGTATTATTATTCGCAAGGAAGGGTATATCCTGACGAATCGCCACGTGGTGGATGGCGCGAGCAAGATTCGTGTGCGTCTGAAGGATGGGCGTGAGTTTGACGCGGAGGTCAAGGGGATGGACGCCCAATCGGATATCGCGGTGATTCGTTTGCTCGATAAGAGCCTCAAGGATTTGCCCGAGGCCAAGCTGGCGGATTCCAGTCTGGTGCGGGTGGGTGAGTTTGCCATCGCCATCGGCGCACCGTTTGACCTGGATTATAGCGTGACGTTCGGCCATGTCAGCGCGAAGGGGCGCACGCATGTCATTCCCGATCCGGCGATGGATCAGGATTTCATCCAGACGGACGCGAACATCAACCCCGGCAACAGCGGCGGCCCGTTGGTGAACATTAACAGCGAAGTGATTGGCATTAATACCCTGATCAATGGTCTTCACACCGGGATTGGTTTCGCCATCCCCTCCAGTCTGGCCAAGGAAGTGGCCGACCAATTAATCAGCGACGGCAAATTCACGCGCAGTTGGCTGGGCATCTCCATCGCCGCCCTGCGCGAGGATGTCGAATACCGCAAACTGGTCACCGGCATCACGGATGGCGTCATCGTCAAGGAAATCATGCCGGACGGCCCGGCGGCCAAATCGGAATTAAAGCCTTCCGACATCATCACCTCGGTGGATGGTCATGCGGTGGCCACGCCCCAGCAGTTAAAGAATGAGATTCGCAGTAAAAAAGTGGGGAGCGATGTGGCCCTCAAAGTATATCGCAAGGATAAGTTGATTGATGTGAAGGTGCAGCCCGAGGCATGGCCGGATGACAGCGAAACCAAACTGGCTGCCCGGGGGAACCCGCGTGGCGAGTCGGCATTGAACAAAACCATGGGGCTCACGGTCCAAACCCTGACGAAAGAGTTGAATAAGAAGTATGGGACGGAGGTGACGGAGGGAGTAATCGTCACGGATGTGGTGGTGGGCAGCCCGGCGGAAAGCAAAGGCATCCGAATCGGGGACGTGATTACCGAGGTGGATCGGAAACCAACCGTGAATGTGAAAGATTTCCGCGAGGCCATGAAGGCGGCGGACAGTAAGAAGGGTGTCATTATCAATCTGAACAGTCAGGGCACCGGAAAATTTGTGGTTCTCAAGGATAGCGGCCAATAACCCTCCCTTTGGCCCTTCCAAGAGTCGCGCCAACCCAAAAGGTTGGCGCGCTTCCTTTCCGGGGGGCGTGGTTTGGGCGGCGGGGCGGCTATTTCTGCGGTCCGGCGGGTTCGACGATGGTAAAACCTGGCTCGATGGGGGCCTTGAATATATCGGGCGGGAACACACTGTTTATTTCGGCGTTAAAGAAATCATTGCGCATGGAGGAACCATCCGCGGATTTGATTTCGGTGGCGGTTAACGCGCTGTCGTTCGTGCGGATGGTGGTCTTGATTTCCGGGAGCATCCGGCGCATGGTCGCGCTGGTGGGCTGCATCGTCAGGCACATCAGGTCGTTGGTCGGGACCATGGATAGAATTTTGAAATGCTTGTCCACATCCGCCCGGCTTTTGGGAAAGCCCGCTTCGATGAGCGTCAAGACATCCTTCCACGGGCCCGCTTTCTGTGTGTCGAGCGGATATTTTTCCACGCGCTTCAGCTTGGGATAAATTAACAGCATCTGATCGGGCAGGCGCAGGGCAATGATTTGCGGCGGCTGGCCAAGTTCAAAGCGGAACTGGTTGGGCCGCGCCACCCAAACCCGCCCGGTGGCCATCAGCGGCTGCGTCATGGTTTTGAGGGAGCGGGTCTGGATCAATTCCGCCTTCCAAGTGTTCATGTTGGTCTGCGCGGCAATCCAGTTATCCAGCCGGGCATCGTCGTTGGCGGCGAGAAGTGCCAGTGGCAGGATTAGGGCGAGCAGGCCGAAAGCCAAGCCCAACGAATGCGGATTGCGGAATGCGGATTGCGGAATACGGAACGCCGGGTTCTTGCGTTTAAATGAATTGGAAGGGGGAATCATAGTAATATATTTAGGGGGATTGTCCTGGAGTGGGCGGCGGCTGGATGGGCGGGGCTGCGGGTTTGATGGGCGCGCTGCCGGTTGGTGCTGGTTCTGCCGCCGGCCAGACGGGCACAAAGTGATACCATTGATCCGGATACTGCCGAATCTCCGGCTCGAACGTGTGCATGATGCGCTGCGTCAACGTCCGGCGGGCCTCGCGGTTGCCCAAGGCGCGCCGGTCATATTCCAGTTCCGGATAGACATGCACCCGGTAGCGATCCCCCTCGCGGATGATCACCACCGGCAGCAGCGCGCAACCCGAGGCCCGCGCCAGCTCAGCGGGGGCCAGCGCCGCGCGATACGGCCGCCCAAAAAAGTCCACCGCCTCAATATTCGCGCCCACCGGGCGGTCCACCAACATCGCCACAATCGCCCCCGCTTGCAGCCGCTTGATGATCTCGACAAACGCAAACGCGTCATTCCCCACCACAATCGTCTCCACGCCCCAGCGCGAGCGGGAACCTTTGCGCAGCTCCGTGAGATTGCTGCCCGGCTCCGCCTGCGTGAGCACCGCGAGTTGGAACCCTTCCAGCGAGAGCAACGGCGCGCCCACCTCCCAGTTCCCCAAGTGCGGCGTCAGCAACAACACGCCCCGGCCCTTGGCCACCACGGCGCGCAACGCGTCCCAATCCTTCGGATTCAACTTCCACTCAGAAATCGCCTCCCCGCCTTCGAGCCGCAGCAAGTCCGCCAGCTTCAGCGCAAACTGCCGAAACATGCTCCGCGCCGCCCGCTCAGCCGCGCCGCGTTCCCCATTGAAAATCGGCAGCAAATTATCCGTCACCACCCGCACCCGCTCGGGGCGCAGCCGCGCATAACTTTGAAACACCGCCACACACAAGCCATTAAACACCGGCTTCGGGATCACCCGCGCCAGCCACAAGCCGAACTGCCACACCCGCGCTTGATAAAACGAGGAGGGCGCGGCGGCCGGAGGCGCGGACCCGCCCTGGCTGCGGGCGGACGTGGCCGGCTGACCCCGGCGCCACACGCGCACCCCGATCAGCGCGCTCGCCAGCATCAAACCACCGCCAAGCCAAAGCGTGTTCATGGTAATAAATAGCCCTCGATCAGTTCACCGATGGCCGGATTTTCCAACCGCCACGTGCCATTCGTGCCGGCCGCGAAGCGGAGCGGCGCGGGGAGCGGGCGGCTGGCCAACGCGGCGGGCAAATGCAACCATAACAACCGCACGGGCGGCGTCCCCCGGCCACTCCAGGATTGCCGGTTCGGGGGGAACTCCACATGCCACCCCTCGCCCTCCCGGAACGCCGACATCATCGTCATCATCGGCTTGGAAAACTCCACATACGCCGTCCCCTCCGCATTCGTGGCCAGCAAAACCTCCCCGGCCAGCTCCGGTTTATCCCGTCCGATATGCCAGACCGCCTGCCCCTGCCGGATACCCCAATCGGGGCCAATCGGTCGGCTCAACCGCGACGGGCCGAGCAGACTGCAACCCGCAACTCCCATCAATCCGCCCGCCAAAACCAGCCAAACCAGCCGCGCACCCCAAGCGTTGCAACCGCGCTGAAGCGCCCCCGGCACACCCTCGCGTGCCTGGGCGAAACAACCGAATACGATTCGCGCAAGACCATTCATTTAGGGGCTACTATCCGGCCAGCACCGGGGGGGTTGTCAAACCCGAATAATGAAGCCCTTTAGATCGCCACTCCGACGGTGAAAGGAAAGCTTCGGCGTCCCGCCTTCAGGCGGCCTGACTTCCAAACTGCCGCGAGCACCAGGGCTACCGAGCCCGCCAGCTAAAGTTCATGGGCGTCAACCCAAGGAGCGCGGGCCTCCGGCCCGCGTGGTTTTGGCTGCTTGAGCCGCACGCACCGCGGAGTGAATCACCGGGGCTACTCCCACGCCCCCAGCGGACCGGAGGTCCGCGCTCCATACGTATCGCCTCCCTAGGCTGATTGGCATCTTCATGCATACACGCTGCCGCCGCCCTACAAATCCGTAAGTTTCCTTACAAATATACCCCATTCCTGTCAGTTCCACCCGTTTTCCTGTCATTCCGACGCCAATTCCTTTCAGGCACTCGCCCATTCCTGTCAAGTTTACCCGATTTCCTGTCATTCGGACGCCCATTCTTGATTGGCGGAGGCCAATTCTTGAAAGGAATACCCCTATTCTTTTCAAGAAACCACCCGTTTCTGTCAGGAAAAGGCGATTTCCTGAAAGGAATTCACCCATTCCGGTCAAGAACGCGCGACTTCCGGTCAAGAATTCGCCAATTCCTGATCGTCGGAGGCCCATTCCTGAAAGGAATAGGGGCATTCCTGTCAAGAATACCCCTATTCTTTTCGGGAAAACGGCGGTTTCCGACGAGAATTCAGATTAGCTGTCGTAATTATATCCATTTCAAATCGTGAAATCGTATTAAAATTGTAGAATCTCAGTTGACAGCACCAGACTACATGAGTAAACTCATCATGAACATATAAAAATAGAGCTTATGGCACAAATACTACGATATGATTCTGGAATGAGGTGCGATTCTGGAGCGATCTATGCTGGGAGCTCTTTTATAACAAAAAGGATCCCCATGAAACTGATCACTACCGGTCAATACACCAAAATGGTGCAACTCGAACTGTTCTCGAACTCCAGGGAAATCGCCAACGCCGTGAAGGCGACCCCCAAGTTTGCCAGCCTGGGTACCCAGGCCGATGCCATTCTGGCCAAGGCCACCCTTGCGGAGACCCAGCACGCCGAGCGCAAGAAAATGGAAGACGACCTGAAGAAACTGATCCTGCGCGATATTACCAATCACGAGGAACTTCAAGGCATGATCGAGGAACTCGCGGTGGATGCCGAGGCCATCTCCCTCGATCCCCAGGACCTCATCGGCCTGCACTTCACCCTGCAAAAGACGCCCGAGCCCGTCGGTCAGCTTGGCAAGGTGCTGGACGTGCGTCTGGAGCCCGGCGACGACGCGGGCACGGGCAAAATCCGTTGGAAATCCATGAAGGGCGCGCAACTCTACCAAGTGCAGATGACGGACGGCGACCCGAACGGAAACACCTGGAAGCTGCTCACCGCGGACAAGAAGTGCAAGCTCCTGCTCGAAGGCCTGACCTCCGGGAAGAACAACTGGGTGCGCGTGCGCGCCAAAGGCGCCGCCGGTTGGGGCCCCTGGAGCGACCCCGCCAAAGCCATGATCCCCTAAACCACCCCGCCGCCAGATCAGCGCGGTGCGCCGGCTTACCGGCGCGCCGCAAATCCTTTTTAGGTGGCTTGACTCCTGGCGTGTTAGGTTTAGCATCGCCAAAGAAATTCTTAACAAATGATGAAGTGAGTCTGGATGAATAACTGTTGAACACTATCACCCATCATGAAAACAAACATGGGCACTTTGGCATTACGACTTCTCACGATCATTCCAGCGATTATTGCGCTGATTGCTTTAATGATTGCTGGAGCGTGCGCAGGACTTGCGATGCGTTATTCCTTATGGGCTCTGCTACTTAGCATTTTACTCGTTATCTTTGCAATACTTCCAATCCGTTGCTGTTATTTTGCATGGCGCAAACCATCGCCAGCCACTGTGCGAGAGCTTTGTGGCTGGACCGGGCTTGCAATTGTGGTGCTAGGCCGCGCGATTATAAATCATAATAACCGATTTGAAAACGCATGGGTGGAATGGGGTGGCTTTATCCTGTTATTGTTCGTAGCTAATGCTGCGTATGAGTGGTTGACCCAATATATGTTACGAAAAATGTTTGGCCCGGACAGGTTGAAATGAAAATGAGTTTGGCATAAACAACCATAGGATGAAAATAAGCTCATGACCATGCGCACAAAATTATATCTGATTCTGGGGGTGGCATTTATCACCTATGGCTTGGCGCGCGGGCAGATTCTTTCCAGCGTATTATCGAAGCAGGAGAGTTGTCTCGAAGAGTATTGCAAGGTGCAGGCCAAGGAATTTTATGCGTCTCATGCCAACGACTCTTCGCACCCTACAAATTGGTGCATGCCACCCGAGTTAAATCGGCTGCGCAAAGGAATACTGCTTGCTGGAGGTACGTATCCCGGATGGCCACAAGCTATCTTTCCATGTGCTGCCGGTCTGATGTTACTGGCGACGAGTTATTATTTCGGACAGAAGAAGACTGTGTCAAAGGATGAGTCGAACACCTAACGAGTGCGCTCTCGCGTTTGGTGAGTTGTTGAAATGTTCTCATTTCCCATCCAGTCGTTCTATTTTTCTGCCAATCAATTTTTCTGCAAGATCCCACCTTCCCCATTTCCTCTTCGCTTGACTTTTCGGGCGGTAAAGCCTGAACATGTGTCACCTTAATCTATGATGAATATTGTGCATACAACGAGTCGGATGGTGCGGCAGGCGTGCTGGGTCAGCCTGGGTTGCGCTGTGCTGCAACTGTTGCCCGCCTTCGCCGCCGAGACCGGGCGCGGCAAGGCCGAGCATGTGGTGGTGCTGGTCTGGGACGGCATGCGGCGCGACTTCATCACCCCGCAATATACGCCGAATTTGTGCGCGCTGGCGCGGCAAGGGGTGTTTTTCAACAATCATCACCCGGTGTTCCCCACGTCCACGGAGGTGAACGGCGTGGCGCTGGCCACGGGCGTCTATCCGAACCGCAGCGGCATGATGGCGAACAATGATTATCGCCCGGAGTTGAACTTTCTCGGCAGTATTGCCACCGAGGGCATGGATAACGTGCGCCGGGGCGACTTGCTGACCGGCGGTCGTTATTTGCAGTACGCCACGCTGCCGGAGATTTTGCAGCAGGCGGGCCATTCCACGATTGTTTCCGGCTCGAAGCCGGTGGCGATGTTGTGGGACCGCGCGGCGAAGCGCATTTCCGCCGCCCAATCGAACTCGCCGGTGCTCTTCGCCGGCCAATCCATCCCCAAGTCGTTGATGAAGCAGGTGGAGCGGATGTTGGATGGCAAGAAGTTCCCCAGTACCAACTCGGTGCCGAACTCGGAGAAGGACGCGTGGACCGCGAACGCCGTGATCAAGGGACTCTGGGACGACGGCGTGCCGAAATTCACGCTGATCTGGCTGTATGACCCGGACGCCACGCAACATGCCGAGGGCGTCGGTTCGGATCAGGCGCTCGCCAGCATCGCGCACTCGGATAAATGCCTGGCGGACGTGTTGAAAGCGCTGGATGAACAGGAAATCCGCGATAAAACGGATGTGATCGTGATCTCGGATCACGGGTTCTCGAATGTCAAGCGCGGGCCGGATGTGGTGGAGGCGCTGAAGCGGGCGAAGTTCAAGGCCGTCCGCAAGTTTGACGATCCGGAACCGGAGGAAATCCTGGTGGTCGGTCATGGCGGCGCGGTTTCCTTCTACGTGGTGGATCATAATGAGAAGGTAACGCGCAAGTTGGTGGAGTTCCTGCAAGGGACGGATTTTGCGGGGACGATTTTCTCGCGGGTGGCGGTGGAAGGCGCGTTTTCCCTGGAGACGGTGCGCATCAACACGACGAATGTGACGCCGGATGTGGTGATGTCCATGCGGTGGGTGGATGAAGCCAATGAGAATGGGGTTTCGGGCATGTTTTATGGCGATGGCGGCGCACGGGGGAAAGGGTCGCACGCCTCGTTGAGCAAATATGATCTCAAGAATACGCTGGTGGCCGCCGGGCCGGACTTCAAGAAGGGCATGGTGGACGCGTTGCCGAGCGGGAATGTGGACCTGACGCCCACGATCTTGTGGATTCTGGGGATTGCGCCGCCGCAACCGTTGGATGGGCGCGTGCTGCATGAAGCGCTGGTCAATGGGGATACCAAGGCCCCCAGCAAAGCCACCACGAAAACGCTGGAGGCGGATCATGATTACGGCTGGTTCCG
The DNA here is from genome assembly GCA_037139415.1 of Verrucomicrobiota bacterium. NCBI lineage: Bacteria > Pseudomonadati > Verrucomicrobiota > Verrucomicrobiota bacterium. The sequence goes on from JBAXGN010000031.1 coordinate 18,443, forward strand.
CTGGCATCAATATCTGAAGGTCAGCCAGGTGGGCAATACGGTCTATTTCGATGAAGGAAATGGCGGCATGGAAGCCAAATAGGTTGGTTCCATAACCGATGTCCGATGTATTTCCACGCTGGACGAATCGCTTGCCGCTGTATGCGGTGATTGTTGGTCTGCTTTTGGGTGGCGGGGCGGTCGCGGGGTTGTGGTATTACTTCACTCCGAAATATACCCGCGTGGGTTATCAGCCGATCCAGCCGGTTTCGTTCTCCCATGCCACGCACGCGGGGAAACTGGCGATGGATTGCCGGTATTGCCACACCGGCGTGGAGAAATCGTGGTACGCCGGATTGCCCTCGGCGAAGTCCTGCATGAATTGCCACAATCAGGTGCTGAAAGATGATCCGCGCCTGGAGTTGGTGCGCACGAGTTCGCAAACTGGGGAGGGGATTCGGTGGGTGCAGATTCATAAGTTGCCGGATTACGTCTATTTCAATCATGCGGTGCATGTGACTCGGGGAGTAAGCTGCGTTTCCTGTCACGGCGAGGTGCAGAAGATGGTGGAAACGTATCACGCCCAGCCGATGAGCATGACATTCTGCCTGGATTGCCACCGGAATCCCACGCCCAACCTGCGCCCCTTGGATAAAGTGACCGATCTCGCGTGGGATCCCCAGCGCAATTTGCCGCCCGGCTGGTTCGCCGAGGCGCGCCGCCACGGGAACATCAATCCCTCGGACCAGTGTTCCTCCTGCCACCGATGAAATCACCCGCCGACATGCCATCCCGTGCCGGAAGCGGCCCCGCCTATTGGCGCAGCCTGGATGAGTTGGCGGAGAAGCCGGAGTTTCGCGAGTGGGTGGAGCGGGAATTCCCCGCCGGCGCGAGCGAATGGACCGACCCCGCGACCCGCCGTCACTTCGTCAAAATCATGTCGGCGTCCTTTCTGCTCGCCGGGCTGGGTTTGACCGGGTGCCGACGTCCGGAGGAGAATATCGTGCCGTTTTCCCAGACGCCCGAACGGTATATCCATGGCGTGCCGCTGTATTTTGCGACGGCTTATCCGACCCGCGCCAGTGCGATTCCGCTGGTGGTGAAATCACACGAGGGCCGCCCCACGAAGATCGAAGGGAACGCCCGGCATCCCGATTCCAACGGCGGCACGGATGTTTTTGCGCAGGCGTCGTTGCTGAGCCTGTACGATCCGGATCGCTCGGTGCGTTTCCTGGAGAAAGGTCAGCCGCGCACGGCGGAACAGGCGCAGGTCATGCTCGCGGAGCTGGCCCGCCGGTTTGCCGGGACCGGCGGCGAGGGACTTTGTGTGCTGATGGAGCGCAGTAGCTCGCCTTCCCGCGCAAGAATGCTCGCCCACCTGACGAGAAAGCTGCCGGGCGTGCAATGTTTCATCCATGAACCGGTGGATTTTGACCGGCACCGGGAAGCCGCCAGCCGCGTCTTTCAGCAACCCGTCGCGCCTTATCTGAAGTTGGATCAGGCCAAAGTGATTGTCGCGCTGGATCACGATTTCCTGGCCGGGGAAGAGGACGCGTACTTGCATACCCGCCAGTTTGCCCGGGGCCGTTGGGTGAAAACTGCGGGCGACGGGATGAACCGGCTGTATGTCGTCGAGGCGCTGTACAGTCTCACCGGAGCGAACGCCGATCATCGGCTGAGATGCCCCGCCAGCCAAGTGCCCGCCGCCGCCGCATTCTTGGCGGTGGAGGTGCTGAAACAGACTGGGGCGATGCCCGAACTGGTTGCCGCGTTGCAATCGCTGGCCGCCACGGTATCCGCCGCGCAGGGCCAATGGCTGGCCATTTGCGCGCAGGATTTGATCGCGCAGGGCCGGGCAGGGGTCGTGCTGGCGGGTTATCGTCAACCGCTGGTGGTGCATGCGTGCGCGCACGTCATCAATTCAGCGCTGCACAGTCTGGGCCAGACAATTTATTTCAAATATGCGCCAGTTCCCACCGAACAACCGATCGCCGAGTTGGCGGCGCGGCTGAACCAGGGGAAGGTGGACACGTTATTGGTGCTGGGCGGGAATCCGGCCTACCACGCGCCTGCGTCTTGCGACTGGCGGCACGCGCAATCCCGGGCGCGCAGCGTGATTCGGCTCGGTTATTACGAGGACGAAACCTCTGCCGGATGCGACTGGCACCTGCCGTTGCTGCATTTCCTGGAATCCTGGGGCGATGCGCGCACCGCCGATGGAACATTGGTGCCGGTGCAACCGTTGGTCCGCCCGTTGTTCGGCGGATTGACCGAGAACGAAGTGCTCGCCCGCCTCGGCGGATTGGAACCGGCCTCCGCGCATCAGATTGTGCGGGAAACCTTTCAGGAATTGGCGAAAACCAATCAGGACGACGCTTGGAAACAGTTCTTGCACGACGGTTTTCTGCTGAACAGCGCGGCGGCCGCCGTGCCGGTGAACCTGGCTGTCGAGTCGGTCCTTGAACTCGTTAGAACTTTCAAACTATCGCCCAGTCCGGCGCGGGACCGGTTGGAAATCCTGTTCCACCGGGACAGCAGCCTCGACGACGGACGATTCAATAACAACGGCTGGTTGCAGGAAACCCCAGATCCGATCACCAAACTCACCTGGGACAACGCCGCGCTCATCAGTCCGCTGACCGCGCGCGAATTCGGGGTAGCCGCGAACCAATCCGCGCCAGTCATGGAACTGCAATTGGAAGGGCGGACGCTGCGCGTGCCAGTCTGGATTCAGCCTGGGCTGGCGGATTACGTTGTCGCGCTGGCATTGGGCTATGGCCGCGAGAAATCCGGGCGGGTTGGCAACGGCGTCGGGTTTAACGCGTATGCCATAAAGCCGCAAAGCGAAGCGATCGTCGTGGGCGGCACGCTGCGCGGGTTGCCCGGTCAAACCCATCTGCTCGCCACCACGCAACAGCACGGTTCCATGGAGGGACGGCCTTTGGTGCGTGAGACGACGCTGAAGGAACTTAAACATTTCGCCGGTGCGCCTGCGGCGCTGCCGCCGAAAGCGATGTATCGCCAACCGCCGCTCGATGGACCGCATCAATGGGGCATGGTCATTGACCTTTCCGCCTGTGTGGGCTGCACCGCCTGCATGGTCGCCTGCCAGAGCGAAAACAACATCCCCATCGTCGGCAAAGAACAGGTGGCCACCGGGCGGGAAATGTCCTGGATTCGTCTGGATCGCTACTTTACCGGCAGCGAAAACAACCCGCGCCTGGCGTTCCAGCCCGTCTATTGTTTGCACTGCGAGAACGCGCCATGCGAAACCGTTTGTCCCGCGAATGCCACGGTCCACGACGGCGAAGGCCTGAACGTGATGGTGTACAATCGCTGCATTGGCACGCGCTATTGTGCCAATAACTGTCCGTTCAAGGTGCGCCGGTTCAATTTCTTCGACTATAATCGCCGTCCCGCCAGTGAGTTTTATCGGAGCCCGTTCGGGTTTAACCGGGATGGCTCCTGGGAACTCAGCCGCTGGTTCAAGAATCCCGATCAAGGCACCCTTCCTCCTGAGGAGTGGGACTTGCTTCAACTGGCGCGCAACCCGGACGTTACGGTACGCATGCGCGGCGTCATGGAAAAGTGTACCTACTGCGTGCAACGCATCGAGGGCGCGCGCATTGCCAGGAAAATCAAAGCGGGCGCCTCGGGCGATGTGCGGTTGCGCGAGCAAGATGCCACCATCCCGAAAACCGCCTGTCAGCAAGCCTGCCCGGCGGAGGCGATCACCTTCGGTGATCTGAAGGACGCGACCAGTACCGTCTCCCAACTCAAGAAGGCCTCTCATAACTACGAGTTGCTTGGCTGGCTGGGTGTCCGCCCCCGCACGACCTACCTGGCGCGCATCCGCAATCCCAATCCAGAACTGCTGAAGCTCGAGTCCGCATCTTAAATTCTCATTTTATGATTGCGTCCTTGTATGAATGGCCGTATGGCTAAGGCATACCCTTAAGGGAAGCATGTTTATGATGAATATGACGCGACGCAAGTTTGTCAAAGGCGCATTGATAACCTCCGCCGGGCTGGCCTGTGCACCCGATAACTTTGGCCAAGATCAAAAGGCTCCGGAGCCTTCCGTGCCCGCTCCGCCGCCCCGCGCCAAGATCGGCAACTTGGAAATCAGTCGGGTGGTATTGGGCGGCAATCTGCTCACCCACTACACGCATAGCCGGGACTTGAAATACGTCTATAACCTTGCCGCGCATTATAACACGGACGAGAAAATCATGGAAACGCTGGCGGCGGCAGAGGCCAACGGGATCAATACCGTTTCGATGCATAATCCGCCCCATCCCATGTCGTTGCTCAAGAAGTATCGCAAAGAGCGTGGCGGAAAAATCCAATGGATCATCTGTCCGACGGCTCCGGTGGAGCCGGATATGGCCAAGTATCGCGCGCACGTGGAGGATTTGATCAGCGCCGGGTGCGAAGCGATTTACCTATGGGGAGTACATGCAGATTCGCTGGTGTCGCAAGGCAAAATTGACCTCGTAGCCAAAGCGGTGGAGCTGGCGAAGGAATATAAGGTGCCTTCCGGCGTGGGCGGCCACTCGCTGGAGGTGGTCAAGGCGTGCGAGCAGCATGGCATCAAGGCGGATTTTTACATCAAGACCTTCCATAGTCATAACTATCCCTCCGCTCCCAAGCCGGAGCAGATCAAGGGCGCATATAACGAATATCCCGGCTACTGGTGCGCCAACCCGCAGGAAACCGCGGAGTTCATGCGCAGCGTCGAGACGCCATGGATCGCCTTCAAGATCATGGCGGCTGGCGCCATCCCGCCCAAACAGGCGTTCCGTTATGCCTTTTTAAACGGGGCTGACTGTGTACTGGCCGGCATGTTCGATTACGAAATTGCCGACGACATGAAACTCGCCAAAGAAGCGATGACGAATCTCCGGGAGCGTTCCCGCCCCTGGCGCGCCTGATCCCGAACCAAACCTATCCACCTTATGACTCCCTCTATGATACAAATCCGAAAACTCTGCCTCGCACTCGCGCTGTTGGCTATCAACGTTCAGGCGGCCACGGAACACTGGACGCCCAAGCTATACACCTATTGCATGGACATGGCCGACGCCCGCAAACGCACGGTGCCAGAACAGGCCCAGCTCCTGAAAGAATTGGGCTTTGACGGAGCCGGGTTCGGCCTGTGGCTGGATGCCAAGTGCGAGCAGAACCTGAAGATCTTTGATGACGCCGGCTTGCAGGTGTTCATGTTCCACACGTTTATCAAGTACGGCACCAATGGATTCACTCTGGACCCTCGTATGCCTGATACGATCCGCAAACTCAAAGGCCGTCCGGTGACCCTCTGCACGTTGCTCTCCGGTTTGAAGCCGGGTGACCCGAAAGGCATGGATTCCGCCGTGAAACTCCTGCGCGAGATGGGCGATCTGGCCCAGGCTTCGGGCATTCGTATTTCGGTGTATCATCACCTGAATGACTGGACGGAGACGCTGCCATTTGCCATTGAGGTGATGAAGCAAGTCAATCATCCGGCGGTGGGCTTTAACTTCAATCTCTACCACTGGCTGCGCGTCACCGGCACGGAGGAATATAAGACCCTGCTCAAGGAAAACGCCGCCAAGCTGTTTGGAGTGGTGATTTGCGGCGCCCAGGTCGGCACCAAAACCTGGACCAACGGTTTGATTCAACCGCTGGATCAGGGGGACTTCGATAATCGCAAGCTGGTGGACTACCTTAATGAAATCGGTTACCGAGGTCCAGTGGGGTTGATGTGCTTTGGTATTCCCGGCGACGCCCGTCCACATTTGGAACGATCCATGAAGGTGTGGAAGTCCTGGCAGTAAACCCGGACCACAACCAAAGGCTAACGCTTCCAATCGTATCTGCAGCTCACTGAGCAATGTGACTGTAAGTAATGGAACCATTTGAAGTTGGGCCATCCGACCCCATCTGGCAGGGGGGCGTTGACCAACCCCCTCATCCATTTCATTCGACGTTAGCCGATGTTGGCTGTAAATTTTTCGTTGCCGTCTAATCGCAATAATTACCTCAAACGCTATTAGTTTGGGATTATTTTTTAGTCTTCCACAACCTATTGTGGTTCTAGTGGAAATAACTGAAAATTATGGTTGTTTCGATCTGCCCCAAGGCGTACACTTTTTGGGATGGCTTTTGCCGGTATCTGAATGGCAGTTTTAACCACTATTCGAGGTATCGGAATGCGGTGATTGAATATATATTTTATGTCCACGGCGCCTGAAGTTGTTGAGAGTTATAATGCGTCAAAAATTGACAAGCTGGAAGGCTTGGAAGCGGTACGCAAACGTCCGGGTATGTACATTGGTGACCCGGATGAAAACGGCCTGCACCATTGCGTGTTCGAGGTGCTCGACAATTCCATTGACGAACATCTGGCTGGGTATTGTAACCTGATTGAAGTGGCCATCCACATGGATGGATCGGTGTCCATCCGCGATGATGGCCGCGGCATTCCCGTGGACATGCATCCCAAGTGGAACATGCCTGCCGTGGAACTGGTGCTCACCAACCTCCACGCCGGTGGCAAGTTTGGGCAGGGCGCGTACAAATATTCCGGTGGGCTGCACGGCGTCGGCGCCAAGTGCGTCAATGCGCTTTCAGATTGGTTTAAGGTGGAAGTTTCCCGCGATGGCAAGGTCTATCACATGGCGTTCGAGCGCGGCAAAACCATGCGCAAACTCGAGGTCATCGGCAAGTCCAAGCACACCGGCACGCTGATTACGTTCAAGCCGGACCCGACGATTTTCACCATTACCACCGAATTCAAGTTTGATCGCCTTGCCAACCGTCTGCGCGAGTTGGCGTTTTTGAACCCTGGTGTCGTCATTGTGCTGGTGGACGAGCGCCTGGATAACAAACGCGAAACCTTTATTTACAAGGATGGCATCGAGGAATTCGTGCGGCAATTGTCCAAGAATAAGAACCCGCTGCACGCCAAGCCGATCTCATTCGTCGGCAAACGACCGATCAAGGTGGAGAATCAGGATGAAGATGCGTTCGTGGATTGTGTGATGCAGTACACCGATTCATACACCGATCAAATCCTGTGCTTTGCCAATTCGATCCCGAACCCCGATGGCGGCACGCACCTGACCGGGCTGCGATCCGCGCTGACACGCGGTATTAACCAGTACGCCAAGCAAAATAATATACTAAAGGAAAAGGATCCCGCCATCTCGGGTGACGATGTGCGAGAGGGGCTGGTCTGCGTGCTGAGCGTCAAGCTCCCTAACCCGCGTTTTGAATCGCAAACCAAGGTCAAACTGGTCAATACGGAAATTGACGGCATCGTGTCCTCGATCATCTACGAGGGGATGATGACCTTTTTTGACGCCAATCCTGCGGTGGCTAAGAAAGTCATTGAGAAGAGCCTGCTGGCGGCGCGCGCGCGTGAGGCGGCCCGCAAGGCCCGCGAAACGGTGCGCAAAAGCGCCATGACCGGCGGCGGGCTCCCCGGCAAGCTGGCGGATTGCTCGGATCGTGATCCGACCAATTGCGAACTGTACATCGTCGAAGGTGACTCTGCCGGTGGCTCTGCCAAACAGGGCCGGGACCGCCGTTTTCAAGCGATTCTGCCGATTCGCGGTAAACTGATCAACGTGGAGAAAGCGCGTCTGGATAAGGTGCTGCAAAACGCGGAAATCCGCACCATGATCACCGCCGTGGGTACCGGTATTGGAGATGGCGAGGGAGAAGGTTCGTTTAATCTCGAAAAGCTGCGCTATCACAAGGTCATCATTATGACTGATGCCGATGTGGACGGATCACACATCCGCACGCTGCTGTTGACGTTTTTCTATCGGCAGATGCCGGAGTTGATCAAACGCGGTTTCATCTATATCGCCCAACCGCCCCTTTATCAGATTGCCCGTAAAAAGCGCGTCGAATACGTGGATGACGATGCCCGGTTAAACAAGATTCTCATCCAGCTCGGCACCGAGGAAGTGCGCTTGCGCAACCTCACCAACGGCAGCGAACTCAGCCAAAAACAGGTCGCGGAAATTCTGGACCTGCTCGAAACGCTGGACAAATACGCCCAGGCGTTGCGCCGTCACGGCGGCGACTTTGCCGATTACCTGGAACACCGGCATCCCACGAGTGAAGAGTTGCCCAATCACCTGGTCAAAGTGCGCGAAGGTAATCGTGAAAGTGTGCATTACTTTGTGCGCGAATCGGAGTTCGCCAAGTATGCCGAAGAAAATCCGGATTTAAAACTGTTCGGCGACGAAGAACCAGAGACGGTCAATGGCAACGGGCACACCGAAGAAGCTGGAAACGGCACCAATGTGCATGTCGAAAAAGCCAAACCGACCGGACCCACGCGGCGCGCCACGCATGTCGAGTTGCATGAGAGCAAGTCGGTGGCGGAGTTGCTCGGCAAAATTTCCCGCAAAGGATTAAGCGTGGAACATTACTCCGCGCAAGACAAACCGCTCTTTGAGTTGATCGAGGGCGAAGGCGAGCGCGAGGTGGTCAAGCCGCTGTTTTCCATCGCTGAAATTCTCAGTTCCATCAAGGAAGTCGGACGTCGCGGCCTCCAGATCAAGCGGTTCAAGGGCTTGGGTGAAATGAATCCCAAGGAACTGTTTGAAACGACCATGAACCCGGAAAACCGCAAGCTGTTGCGGATTGATCTGTCCGATGCCATCGAGGCCGAGGACATGTTCACCAAGCTGATGGGCGACGAAGTCGAGCCCCGCCGCCAGTTCATTGAAGATAACGCGCTCAACGTCCGGAATCTGGATATTTAATTTACCATGTCCGACCAACCCATTCCCACCCCGAACGAAGGCCAACCGCCTCAACCAGCCCAACCAGTTGGCGCTAGGCCGCTGTTTGCCGCCAACGAGAAAATCACCAAGATCAACGTCGCCGATGAGATCAAGAACTCGTTTCTTGATTATTCGATGTCGGTGATCATCTCGCGGGCGCTGCCTGATGTGCGCGATGGTCTCAAACCTTCCCAGCGCCGCATTCTGTATGCCATGAATGACCTTGGCGTGCAGCCTAATCGCAAGCATGTCAAGTGCGCCAAAATCGTCGGCGAAACCATGGGTAATTACCATCCGCACGGCGACCAGGCCATTTACCCGACGCTGGTACACATGGCCCAACCGTGGGCGATGCGTGATCGTCTCATTGAAGGACAGGGGAATTTCGGTTCCGTGGACGGCGACCCCCCGGCGTCCATGCGGTACACTGAGGCAAGGCTGGCGCACCTCGGGGCGGTCCTCATGGTGGACATGCAGAAGGATACGGTGGATTTTGTTCCGAATTACGACGAAACCCGCACTGAACCGACGGTTTTTCCGGCAGCATTTCCAAACCTGCTGGTCAATGGCGGTACCGGTATCGCTGTCGGCATGGCCACCAATATCCCGCCGCATAATCTCGGCGAGGTGATTGACGGCGTTTGCGCCCAGATTGATAATCCAGCCATCACGATCCCGCAGTTGATGAAGTTCATCAAAGGGCCGGATTTCCCCACCGGTTGCACAGTGTGTGGGCTGGATGCCATTAAGCAATACTTCACCACTGGACGCGGCAGCATCAAGGCGCGCGGGCGGGTGGTGATCGAGCAACTCAAGGGTAACAAGGAGCAGATTGTCATCACGGAAATCCCGTACAACGTCAACCGCGCCGGGCTGGTGGAGCGCCTAGCGGAAATGGTGAATGAAAAGACCCCGGGATTGACTGATATTTCCGCCATTCGTGACGAATCGGATGAAAACACCCGCGTGGTCATTGAGTTAAAGCGGGACGGGATACCCAAGGTGGTTGTCAACAACCTGTATCAGTTGACGCAGTTGGAAACCAGCTTCTCGGTGAACATGCTGGCCATTGATCATGGCCGGCCCAAGACGCTGAACCTGAAGGAACTCATCAACTGCTACATCGAACACCGTCGCGAGGTCATCCTGCGCCGCACCCGGTTCGAGTTGCGTCAGGCCGAGGAACGCGCCGAACTGCTCGAAGGCTACTTGATCGCGCTCGCCAACCTGGACGAGTTCATCCACATCATTCGCAGCTCCAGCACGCGTGAAGAAGCCAAGATCAAGCTGCTCGCGTTTGAGTGGTCGCGCGCGCAAGTCGAGACTCTGGGTATCTTGATACGCAGTGAGGCGCGACTTATCAGTGGACGCTACTCGCTCAGCGAGCACCAGGTGAATGCCATTCTCGAGTTACGACTGTATCAGTTGACTGGCTTGGAAATTGACAAGGTGGAGGCCGAGTACAAAAAGCTTATCGAACTCATTAAGGACTTGCTCGACATCCTGGCGCGGGAGGAACGCGTCTTTGCCATCATCAAGGACGAGTTGCGCGGCGTGAAAGAAAAATACGCCACTCCGCGCCTCACCGAATTGATGCCGGATGAAGGTGAGATGGCCATTGAAGATTTGATTGCCAACGAGGGCGTCATCATCACCATCACTCACAACAGCCTGATCAAACGCACCAACATTTCTAATTACCGCGCCCAGCGGCGCGGTGGCAAGGGTGTGATTGGCATGGCCACCAAGGAGGGCGTAGTAGTTGAGGGTGAGGAGAAGGATTTTATTGAACACCTATTTACCGCCAACACTCACGATTACCTGATGTTCTTCACGAGTACGGGCCGCATCTATGTGGAACGGGTGTATGAGGTGCCGGATATGGGGCGTGCCGCCAAGGGCCGCAGCATCGCCAACTTGCTCGAGATGCAGGCCAATGAAAAAGTGGCGGCCATGATGTGCATCAATTCCAAGACCGGTCCGACCAAGGATGACCTTACTTGGCAGCAGCCGGGCTGCCTGTTCTTTGCCACTCAAAAAGGTACCGTCAAGAAGACGGCGTTGGAGGAATTCGCCAATGTGCGCAAAGGCGGCATTATCGCCATTAATATCGAGCCAGGCGATACCCTGATTGATGTCAAGATGACCACCGGCCAGAGCGAAGTGGTGCTCATCACTCATGAAGGTATGAGCATCCGGTTCTCGGAAGAGGATGTGCGCTCCATGGGCCGCGCCACAACGGGCGTGCGCGGCATTGATCTGGATGAAAAAGACGTGGTCGTGGCTCTAGCCATCATTGTACCGGATGCCACCCTCTTGGTAGCGGGTGAGAACGGCATTGGCAAACGCACTGCGTTTGATGAATACCGCCTGCAAACTCGCGGCGGCAAAGGCATCATTACCATGAAAACTACCGACAAGACTGGCGGCATTGCCGGAGCCTTGACGGTGCGCGACAGCGAAGAAATCATGCTTATCACCTCCGGTGGTCAAATGGTGCGCACGTTCGTGAAAGATGTTCGCGAAGCAGGCCGCAATACCATGGGAGTCAAGCTTATCAACTTGGAGCAGGGCGATAAACTGCAAGCCATTGCCCCGGTCATCTCCGAGCGGGATGAGGAAGAATCGCCTGCTCCGCCCGCACCAACCGAGCCAATTGCGCCAGCGGCAAGTTAAAACCGAATCGAGTCTAATGAATAGCTAAACGCTCACCGCTCACTCGCGGGAGGCGTCAGTCATTTGCTGCCGTGTGTTGGATCTTGCACGTTCAGCCGGGCGTTTATCAAGACGCAATCGTTCCCAGCCAGCGCCAGACGCGCAGGGTTTCCGTGACGCCCCAGGCTTGGGCGTCGCAACCGCGGGCTTGATGCGGCGCGTCGCCGTCCAGAATTTCCGGGATTTGGCCGAGGCAGTTGCGCGACATGGATTGCGCCATGCCGCCCAGGTAGGCGCGCGCGGCGGCGATGGCTTCCGGCTGGCGCTCGTACGCGCGCACCAGCGCCTCGCAGAACACCGGCAAGGTCCACGTCCAGGCCGTGCCGTTATGATAAGCCGGTTTGCGGCGCGTGTCTTCGTCGCCCTCGTAGCGTCCCCAGTACGGTTCGGCCGGGTTGTTCAGCAGGCGGCCATCGGCGGCGTGAATCGGATACGGCGGTTGGGCGGGCAACGGCGCGAGGGAGCGCACCGCGCCGGGCACCAGCAGGTATTGGCGCGCGGCTTCCACGCAGCGGCGGGCCGGTTCCCCCTTGAGCAGGCCCAGGCTGACGGCCAGCAGCGCGTTGCTGCGCAGCGCGTGATCCACCACGGCGTTCGCGGCGGACACGCCGGGTTTGGCCAGCAGGACATCGGCGAGCCAGCCCGGTTGCTCCAGCCAGAAGCGGGTGGTAAAGGAATGTTCCGCGCGCGCGGCCAATTCGGCGTAGGTGAGGCCGTCGCGGGTCTCGCCCAGTCGGTGGAGCTGGCGCAGGAGGCGAATCCACAGCGCCTGAATTTCCACCGGGTAACCTTCGCGCGGTGTGCCGGCGGGGAAGTTGGTGTCCATCCACGTGAAGTGCGAGGGGCTCCAGACGAGGCCGGACTCAAGGTCCACGCGGATGCCGTTGGGGGTGCCCGCGAGGTAATGCTCCGCAATGGATTTCAGGACCTGCCGCACAGTGCGCCCTTGATCATCCACCGGGAGCGCATAGAACGCCTTGGGATTGAACTTGGGATCGGTCTCGGCGAAGTCTTCGCACAGGACGCCGAACCACAGCGGCGCGTCGGTGGTGTCGCGGTTCGTGGCGTTGTCGCCATGGATGGAGTTGGGCAGCGTGCCGTTTTGCTCGAAGCGGGCAAAGGTGCGCAGAATTTCCAGCACTTCGGTGCGCCACTCGGCCGCGAGCAGCCCGCGCGCGCAAATCAGCGTGTCGCGGCCCCAATCAAGGAACCAGGGGTAACCGGCGATGACGGTCTTGCCCTGGCCGCGCCGGACCAGGAAAGCGCGGGCGGCGACGAGCAGACGGTCGTCGAGCGGATCCGTCCCCGCCGGTTTGCGGGGCGCGACGGCGCTCTGAACCTCCGGCGCGGGCAGCGCGTGGGGTTCGGCGGAAAGAATCAGGGTCGTGGCGTCGCCTTTGCGCAGCGGGAGATCAAACCAGCCCGGGCTGTAGCCATCGCCGCTGCCCGGCATGCCGCGGCTCTGTTCGACGGGATGCGGCAGGTTGTCCGACCATTCCGATTGATGATGATAGAAGCCGTGATCGGCCGAGACCGTCAGTTGCCGGTCTGCCGCCGGGCGAAACGCGAACCCGGCGCATTCCTGCAAGAGGTGGGTGTGGGATTGAAAGTGATATTCCGCGCCGCCGTTGTGATGCGTTTCCCAATGGAAGTTGCGGTCTTCGATATCCACCCGCACGGTCAGGCGCACGTTACACGCGGCAGGCAAATCCCTGCCGAGCGGCGGCGGCGTCGGGGGCCGCAGGATTTTCAGGACGGTGGCGTTGCGCCCTTCCACCATGCCGGCGTGCATCTGGATTTCCACGCTGCGGCCATCCCCGGCGTTGGCGACAAAGCGCCAGACCGCCGGCGGGCCGGGCTCGAACGCGACCAGATTGTCGGCGTTGAGCGGCGTGATGAAACCATCGGCATTCACCCAGATGCGGATACGCTTGGCGAAGACGTGGCGATCCACGGGGAACTCCGGATTCAGATTGGCTCCCAGCACGCAATCGTACTTGGAGGTGGTGCGGCCCAGGTCCACGCAGAGCCGGGCCATGCCGCCCAGGCCGTTGGTGAGCAAAACCAGCGGCAGATTCAGCGGCGAATCGGGCGTGCGCACCGCGGCCATCTCCAGAACGCGCAGATCGGGTGTCGCCGGGAGAAATTCCAGTCGCGCCTGCCAGCCGGGCTCGGTGGCGTGGTTGCGATCCAGTTGCAGTTCTGCCATCCCGAGCGGCTGCCCCGGCGGGATCGCGACGAAATGCCCATCCTGCGCGGGGAACGATTGCAGGTTCAAGGCGCGGCTGCCAGCGCCGGACTTCAGTGTGGCGCGGAACGAAACCGTGTCCCGCACCAGCAGCCAGTGCGCGGGCGGTACCGGCGTGATGCGGAGGACATCGAGTTGAGTGATCAGCAGGACGCTGCCATAGCGCGGCGCGCGCGCGGACTCCGCCAACGCGCCGAGCACGTCCGGCAGGCGTTGGGTGGCATCCAGGCCGGTGAGCGCTTCAAGAAACGCCTTGGGCGAGGTTTCAACGAGGGCAGCTAGCTTCCGCCAGTCAATCGCGCCGATATACTCAAGCGGCAACGCGCACCCCAGCGCGGCGACGGCCCAGGCGGCTTGCGCGCGCGCGCGGCGATACGCCTCGCCCGCCAAACCGTGCGGCTTTTCCGTGGCGGCGAGGCAATACGCGGCGCCGGGTTCCAGTTGAAACTGAATTTTATGGTCCGCATGCCCCCGGTGGGGCATGTGTTGATGCAGCAGGTCCACCTTCAGTTTTTCAAACGGCAGCGCCGTGGGCGCGAACTCCACCGTGTGCGCGTGCTCAACATCGGTGTTGACGAGGATCAGGACCTGGTCCGCGCCTTCCTCGGAGACGCGGCTCAGCGCGAGTACCGGCGACTCCGGCGCGCTGAGGCGGGTGATGGCGGCGCCATCAAAGAAACAGGGATGTTCCGCCAGCAGCAGATTCAGGCGGCTGAGCTGCGGCACCAGGTTCTCCGCCGCTTCCCACGCGAGCCCGGTGCAGCCGTGCACATTGATCTTCTCGGCGGCCAGCCATTCCACCCCGCATGTAAAACCATACCCGCCGGAAACGCTGGCCAGCGCGCAAAGCCGGTTGCGCAGCAGCGACCAGGCTTGACCCTTCGCCGCTAGGCGCGCGTTGTCGTGCGTCTCGCTGTAATGCACATAGAGTCCGGTGCGCCGGCATTGGCCCAAGGCGTAGTCCAGGTACTTTGAAACCTCCGCGCCCGAGTAGTTTTGAAATAATTCGGAGTACGCCCACTGCATGCCGCCCTCGTGTAGCAATGTGTCCGTCGCTTCCCACGCTCCGCCGAGGCCTTCGAGTAAAAAGATCGTCTCCGGATATTCCTGTCGCACTCGGGCAATGATATGCTGCCAGACGACCACGGGAATTTTGTAGCCGGCATCGCAACGGAAGCCATCCACCCCCCGTCGGCACCAGGTGAGGAAAACCTCGGCCAGCTCGGCCCACAACGCCGGGAACCGCTGGTCCAGTTCCACCAGGTCCCGCCAGATGTTCCCCCACGCGCCGGGGCTTTCAAATTCGCCGTTCGGCAGGCGCCGGTACCATTCCGGATGATTCTCCCACAGCGGTGCCCCCCAGCCGGTATGATTGATCACCAGGTCCAGAAACAATTTCCCCTCGTGCCGGTGTACGCCGCGCACTAATTCCTGGAATTGATCAAGCCCGGTGGTTCGGCAGTCAAATTCCACGAGCGCGGGATCAATGGCCGTCAAGTCCTGCACCGCGTACGGGCTGCCATAACGCCCGAAGCGCGCAAAGACCGTGGGTGTGGGATTCACGGGCAACAGATGCAGAATGCGGCAGCCCAGCTTCCCGAAGATGTGGGGCAACTGCCGCGTCAGATCGCGCAGTTTGCCCGACGGCGGGATGACCGTGAAATCCTGTTCGTCCAATTGCTGCATGGCAGGCTCCAAAGCCTTGTCATTGGCGGTTTGCCGCTCGCGGGTATCGCCAAACAAACGGGGAAACGCGCAGTAAATCAAATTCGCGGTGCGCGTGTCATTCGGGTTCACGGATACACCGAAGTCCGGTCCCCACGGCCAGTGCTGAAAACCATCGGGATCGAGCAAATACGCTTTGGCGCTGAAAAAGCCGACTTCGGAAAGCGGCAGCACCAGTTCCCAGCCGGATGCTCCGGCGACCATCGGGACATCGCGCCAGGAAGCGCCGGCCAGCGGAGCCTTTTGGAAATGGGCTTGCACGACTTCATTGCGCAACAGCTCCGCGCGCCCCAGATTGGTGCGCAAAAACGCGCGCCAGCCTGGCGCGCCTGCCCCGCCAGTGCGGTCTTGCAGGGTGAAACGCAGTTGATCCCCGACGAACTTCGCCAAGCGTTCGCCGCAGCCGGGCGTCATGTGCAAGTCTGGCATATTATATTAGTGTGCGCTCAAATCATCGCGCTCGTGAGCGCGTCAGATTCAGTACCAAAACCCCCGGTCAAACGCCATCATGAATTTCGCAAACTAACCGGCGCTTCTTTCCAGTTGGCGAAACTGGCTTTAAAGGATTAGTATTCTCCCAGCATGATTGTGCCGCATCACCATCAGAGTTCAGGTGTCGCCGGCGAGACGCCGACCGTCTCGCGGGAATGTCTTGGCATAATGGTGCGGCATTTGTCTTATTCATTCGACGGGTCAACCCTCAGCCTTGTTTCCCATGTCGCTGCCTGAATTGATCGAAATCGTTCCGCTGACCCATCCGGTCCAGGCGAACCTCACCGTCCCGGGATCGAAGAGCATTACGAACCGCGCGCTGGTGCTCGCGGCGTTGGGCGAGGGTCCCTACCAGCTCAATGGGGCCTTGTGGAGTGAGGATACGCAAGTGATGGTGGATTGCCTTCGCAAACTCGGGTTTGCCGTTCACGTTCACCCTGATGCTGCGGAATTCGCCAACCGCCAACTGGTGATCCAGGGTTTGGGCGGAAAGATACCGCTGGGCGGGACGGAAGAAAAGCCGTTGGAATTATTTGTCGGGAACGCGGGCACGGCGGCGCGTTTTCTTGCGGCCATGGTCTGTCTGGGCCACGGTGTCTATCGGTTGCACGGAGTGCCGCGGATGCACGAGCGCCCGCAGGCCGCGCTCTTTGACGCCCTGCGCGCGTTGGGTTATCGCGTGGATGCGCCCGGCGGCAAGGTGCCTGCCGTCATCCACGGCTCCGGCCCGCGCCGGGGCTCGTGTCAGGTGAGCCTTGCGGAGAGTTCGCAGTTCGCCTCCGCGCTGCTCCTGGGTGCCGGTGTCGGCGGTTGGCACGTCACGATCGCCGGCGATAACGAAGAGGAATCACCCTACGTGGAAATGACGCGCCAGTTATGCGACGTATTCCCGCCCACCGGCGGCGCGTTCACGGTTGAACCGGATGCCTCTGGCGGCAGTTATTTCTGGGGCGTCAACGCCCTGCCGTCCCCGGCGGGGGGCGGAAAGCATCGTGTCAGCGTGGCGCGCTGGCCGGATTCCGGCTGGCAGATTGACGCGGCGTTTCCGCAATATCTGCCCTTGCCCAACACGCTTTCCCGGAGTCGTCACCTGGGTGATAGCATCATGACGGCCATTGTGCTTGCCCCATTCGCTGCTGCGCCCACCCGCTTCACGGATCTGGGCCGCCTGCGCGTGCAGGAATGCGAGCGCGTCAAGGCGCTGCAAACCGAATTAACCAAGTGTGGCGCGAACGTTGTGGAAGCGGGCGATACCCTGGAAATCACTCCCTCCCTGTTGCACGGCGCGGAAATTGAGACGTATCATGATCATCGCATGGCGATGTGTTTTGCAATTCTGGGATTGCATGTTCCCGGTATTAAAATCAAGAATCCCGCCTGCGTGAACAAAACGTTTCCGAACTTTTTTGCGAAATTGGCCGCGCCAACCCCTGCCGGGTTGGGTGCGACCATCCGGGACGCAGCCACCGGACGCGTATTGAGCGGTGGCGATTTGACGACCATTTAAATTGACTGAAACAGATTATTTGAAGCATGAGCGGCACCAAACAAAACATCGTTGTGGCGATTGATGGCACCAGCGCCAGTGGCAAAAGCACCAATGCCCGACTGATCACCCGCAAACTCGGCTACGTGTATGTGGATACCGGCGCCATGTACCGGACCCTCGCCTGGTACTGCCTGCGCAAGGGGCTCGATATCCATGACGCCAAGGCTGTGGGCAACGCCTGCCGCCGTTGGAAAACCGAGCTGAAATGCGAGCTCACCGGGGATATTCGATCTGTGCGCCTCTACGTGGAGGGGTACTACCCGGAAAAAGAAATCCGCACCGCCGAAACCAGCGCCGCCGTGCCGCACGTTGCCGCCGTGCCCAAGGTGCGTGATTGGATGAAAAACGCCCAGCGCAGTTGCATCCAGTTCGGCGACCTAGTGATGGAGGGACGCGATATTGGCACTAATGTGTTCCCCGAGACGGATTATAAATTTTACCTGGATGCCAGCCTGGCAGAGCGTACCCGCCGACGGGAAGCCGACGGGGTCAACGAGAATCTCGCCGCCCGCGACCAGCGGGACAGCCAGCGCGCCGCTGCGCCGTTGATGATTCCCCTCGGCGCCGTGGTGATTAATAATTCCGGCGATACGCCGGAGCAAACCTCCAACCGCATCATTGCCGAAGTGCAAAAACGACTTGAAAGCCACCTATAAATTTGCCCAGTTGTTGTTCGGGGCGATCAGCCGTTACTATTTCGGCCAGGATATTTATCACGCCGAGCGGGTACCGTCGGAAGGACCAGTCATTCTCGCTAGCAATCACGCCAGCTTTTATGACCCGTTCCTGGTCGGGTCCTCACTGGATCGGGAAGTGTACTACCTTGCCCGACAAAGCGCCTTTTTCTTCCCGTTGGGACCGGTGATACGGGCCTGGAACGCGGTCCCTGTTGACCGCGAAGGAGGCGGCCCGAAAGGAATGATAGCCATCATCGAACGCTTGAAGAAAGGAAATGCCATCGTGCTTTTTCCCGAGGGCACGCGCACGTTTGATGGCCAGTTGCAAAAGGTAAAGTCCGGCCTGGGTTTGATCGTCGTCAAATCCCGCGCTCCAGTGGTGCCGGTGCGCGTCTTCGGCACGTATGAGGCGTGGAATCGCAAAATGATTTTCCCGCGTCCGCGCCATCGCATGGCAACCACCTTTGGGCAGCCCATGTATTTTAAAGAATTGCGGGCCGAAGCGGACCATTGCACCAAGGAACGTCTGCGCGAGATTTACCAGATAATTTCGGATGATATCATATCAGGAATTGCCGCCTTAAAACCAAGCCAAGAGTCTTGAGTCATGAAACACCAGCTTGCCGCCCGTTTCACCGTATCCCTGCCGCCTCAGTTATTGAAGGGGCTGGATATTATGGTGAAAGCCAAGGGTTTTGCCAATCGTTCCCAAGCGGTGGCGGAGATGATCCGGGATCGCCTGGTGGATCAATTTCAAGACACGGACGACAAGGAAATCGCCGGTACCGTGACGCTGGTTTATGATCATCATAAACCGAATTTGCAAGCGGAGTTGACCGACGCGCAACATGATCATCATGCTGCCATTATCTCCACGCTGCATGTCCACCTGGACCACCATAACTGTCTTGAAGTCTTGGTGCTGCGCGGACGCACCGCTGCGGTAAAACATCTGGCTGAACGCCTGCTTTCCGTAAAAGGCATCAAGCACGGCAAGTTGACCATTACCTCCACCGGCAAGGATTTACCGGGTTGAATTAGTTTAAGTTCAAGCCGTGGGAACGTCCGCTGCCAATGGGCGGACCAATTCAAAATTGCACAAGCGCAGCTCTGGTTTTCCAAACGTATCGAGTACCAACTGTTTTTTTGCATCGAAGGCGATTAGCAAATGCTCGGGCTCCAGGTTGAGATCTTCAAAACCGAATCGGGCTAAACGAAGGCGGGCGTGCTCCAATAGTCCCACCACCTCGGTTGCCGAGAGCAACTTCATTTCCTGGGCTTGGTGCAGGTTTAAACTGCGGTAATGCCCTGTATCATGGTCGGCGAGCTGTTGGTCGGGGCCATTCCACCAACCCCAGATAGTGATGTAATCATGATCCTGACGCAGCACCGGATGGCCATCGGGCGTCCGTAGATCCGCCAGCGGCGTGTAGTGCCGCAGATCTACCAGTTGGGTCTCCGTTTTGTGCCCCGTCATGTAAATGGCTCGCGGATAGGTAGTGCGCCCGCCGCGTCGGGCAATTTCCATGGCATACGAAAACGCCTCGAACGGGTTGTTGAAGCCATGCTCAAGGATGGCACGGGAATTCGAGCTATCATCGGGTACTTCGGGACGCAACCCCAAACGGGAGATTTTCCACACCAAGTTGACATTGTCCTTGGTGCGTGTGTGCGCCGCCTGAGAATGGTCTGCCAGCGGGTTTTTGGGCGTGCGCCGCCAGCGTTCCGGCAGGAAGAAATTAAACAGCTCAGGATCTTTGCCCACCACCCACATCAGCCCCCCAGTGCTTTCGGCATGGCCGTAAATATAATCCACGCCGAGAATATTGACTGCTTTGAGATGTGATGGCAGTGGATTACTGGCGTTATCCTCAAAACGGCGCGCCATGTGGCTGAGGTAATACTGGCGGTTGGCGCTGCGAACCGCCTGCTCGTGTTCTTCCGTTCGTAACATCAGTTCATAATCAATCAACGCATAGACGATCTGGCGATGACGATCTCGCATCAGGGAAAAATCCGGCTGGGGACGCACGATCACATGGGCGGGCTTCATATCCACCACCCGGTAGCCTTTTTGTTCCAATTCGTGGATGACCAGACTGGTCATGCCAGCTAGCATTTGATTTCGCGCCGTCCCTTCGAGTTGGAATAAATCCGCAGTTTCCACCAAGTCCAGCCCCTTGACCCAGCCATAAATTACCACGTATTGCCGTAGGATATCCAATTCCACCCCCGGACTACGCGCCAGCTTCGCAGCCATTTTGTCTTCCGAGCGTCCGGTTTGCCAGAATTGCAGGCGCTCAGAGGGCACATAGATGGCGAGCGGTTTTTGAGTGCGGATACGAATATCAGGCGGACCATACTCTCCTTTGCGTAATTCCATGAGCAAGGAGAACTCCTCGAACGGACTGTTGAATTCGGCATGAATAAATTTATTCATGGTCAGGGTATCCACGGGAATCACCTCGCCGACGCGGGACCATTTGACTACCAGGTGGAGACTGACGCCGCCCACCTCCTTCGTGGGTAAACGATACACAGTGCTGGTGCCCAAGAGCCGTTCCCGCTTGGTTTCAAACCAATCCCGGGCGTACCAATTATGCGGCTGCAGATGTTCCCAGAACGGGCAGCCGTACTGGGTTAGGAATAGATCGCCACCATCCTCCGTTTTCAGGTGGAAATACTCCACCCCCAACAGATTCATGCGCACTGCTGTCGTGGGCAGAGACGCGCGCACAGGCAGTGCCGGCTTACGGCCGTCAGTCTTCGTTTTGACCGTGTGCGCCATGGCGTTCCCGCACAGTTCCGATTATTTGCCGCCGAAAATCAGGCTCAACCGCTGGCTATTCTCTTCCAGTGTGCATTGCCCGCCTTCGATGGTCAGGAAACCAGTATAACCAACTTTCTCCAGCGCTTGCCGCACCAGCGGCCAATTGACGTCGCCCTCGCGAATATTTACAAACTTGCCACCACTCTTGGCGGCACGATCCACTTTGAAATCCTTCGCGTGTAACTTCACAATCAGTCCGCCGAGCGTGGTGATCCATTCCTCGGATGGCGCATACTTCACGTGATTGCCGATGTCGAAATAAGCACGAATCCACGGGCTCCCGAACGATTCCACAAACTGTTTGAAGACCGCCGGTTTCACCCACAGGTTGTTCCACACGTTTTCCAGCGCGACCTTCACGTTGGTTTTCTCGGCGATTGGGATTAACTTGCTGACCCATTCGCGCGATGTGTCCACCGCGTGATCGTGTGCCTTGATATACTCGGCATAAGGTGCGTTATCCCCTTTGACCACACGTTTCAAATGTCCCGTTTGCGCGTCAAATTCAATGTCGAAGTCCCACGGATCCGGCGTCTTCACGCCACCGATGCGGCACGGCACCAGCAATACGGCATCCGCGCCAAACGCCTGGGCGGTTTCCAGCGCCAGCACGGTTTTATCGAATGTGGCCTGCGCCTTGGCCTTATCCGGGCTGTTAAATTCCGCCCACCCACGGATGACCGAATGAATCCGCAGGCCAACCTTATCGGCCAGCACCCGGCACTTGGCCGCCTCTTCCGGGCCAATGACCCCTCCTTCCACCCCATCGTAACCGGCAGCCTTTAGTTTCTCCAGTGCTGCCTCTGTGTTTTTTTCAGCGATGACCGCCTTAAATAGTTTGGTCTTGAAGGTGGTTTCTTGTGCCTGGCTGGTCAATACTTGGGAACCAATCGCCACACCCGCTGCCATGGTGGTGGCTGAGGCCAGGAACTCCCGTCGGTGATGCAAGTGCTTCATGGCCGTAACTATGATCGGATCCAACCAAAATACAAGTTCAGGTTATCGGATTGAATAAGGCACGCCAAGTATTCCTGCCCTCTCGACAAGCCCATGTATTCCTGGTTAGGCTTGGCGCATGAACCAAGCGCCACAGGTGAAGGCGGAAATACAGAGTGCGCTGGCAGCGGTGGCCAGTCGCATGTTGCCGCGCATTCTCACGGCGATCTGCCGCGATCCCAACAGCCCGTGCTACGGCGCGGCCGACCGCGACTGGTGGCATTACAAGATCCGGGATTTCCCTTCGTTGATTCTCCAGCAGGGCGGCTACGCGCTTTGGCAGGCGGCTGCGCTGGAGGCGTGGCGCGAGGACGCTCCGGCGTTGCGCGCTTTGGCAGCCGCTTCGTGCCGCTTTTGGAATCAGCGGGCCATCAAGTTCCGCGCCTTCGAAGAGTATTATCCCTGGGAGGAAGGCTATCCTCCCCTGGCATTCTCCACGCTGGCGGTGGCCAAACTGGTGGCGGAACAGGCGCTACCGGTGGGGGACGTGCTGCCCGGCTTGCGGGTGGCCGCCCGGCAATTGCAGATTCGCTTTGAATCCGAAGCCGCCAATCAGCAGGTTGCCGGGCTGGCCGCGCTAGCCTGGGTTCGCAAGGTGGCGCCCGAACTGGTCGCGGCGGCGCGCTTTGAGGAATGGATCACCCGCAGTTTGGCGTTACAACACGACGAGGGTTGGTTTCGTGAATATGGCGGGCCGGATTTGGGCTATCTCGCGGTCACGCTGGATTGCCTGTTTGATTTGCTGGACGCCACCGGGGATGCCCGGTTCGCCAGGGCGATTCAGCGTGCGCTTGCGTTCATTGTCACGGTGACCGATTCGGGGCGCGTGGCCGTGGGCCTGCATAACGCCCGTAACACCGATTACCTGGTGCCGTACGGGTTGGTGCGCGCCTCGCTAGATGCCAGTTTCGCCAATCCCGGTTTGACCGCCACTGTCGAACGCCTTTTCGGCAACGCCGCTGATCCCAGCCATTTCTTTGCTGCCGTGGATGACCGGTATTGCTGCCATTACATCGGGCAATCCGTCGTGCGCGTCCTAGCCTGGATTTCACGTCAGACGGGTGATGCGCCTGCGAAAGATCAAACGCCGACTATCAGTCCAGTGGCAGCAACGTTTCCGTCCAACCAAATGCTGCCCGGTGCGGGATATTGGCTCGTTCGCGAGAACGTTCAGGCGGGTGGTTGGCATGGTCTGGTGGCTCTGCGTAAAGGCGGTATCATCACCGCGGCTCGTGGCGCATCCGTGCTGGCGGATTTTGGTTGGATTTATTTCGCCTCGGATGGCCAGCATATCTCGCATTGGTGGAGCGATGATTGGAAATTTTCCTGCCAGAATCAAACCGCTGCCGTGGAAGGCTCCCTGTATGTGCATCGCGAGACCGCCAGCAGTCCATTTTCCCATATCGCGCTGCGCGGACTCAGTCTGGTATTCGGACGTCAGATCATCCAGATGCTGAAACGCCTGCTGATTTTCAAAAAACCGCAGTCGCCCGTCCGTTTCTGCCGCCAGATTGAGTTCAGCAAGGATGAGGTGCGGGTGACGGACCGATTCACGGGACTACCCGCCAACCCGGATTTGCGGCGCGCCCCGCGCACATCCAAACGGCATGTGGCCAGCGCGGATTCTTTCCACGCAGAGGATTTGCGCCTTCTACGCGGTGTTCAGTACACCGAGGAGCGGCGTGAGGCGGCGGGGGTGCTAACGGTGGTGACAATTTACCGGCTAGGATAATATGAAAATACTGCTGGCTGTCATTTTTGGGGTCTGCTTGATATCTTGTTCGCCCAAGCCGCAGGCAACCATCGTCGGCAAGTGGCAACAGGCGTCCGGGCCATCGAGTGCCTTTGGCCTGACGCAAGCGCAAAAGTCTGGACCGGGCGTGATGACTTTCGATTTCCGTCCGGACGGGACGCTGATCACCCAAGGGGGCGTCGAGGTGAGCGCCAAAACGGTTGGCGGTAAAGAGCTGAGTCAGGGTGGTAGCCAGCCCGTGACCAATCGCTATTCCCTCGTGAATGAGCATTCGCTCAAAATTACCTTTGCTGAAGGATTGCGCTTCCAAGGGCGCGTGGTGACGCTCAGAGTTTCCATCGCGGGAGACAGGCTCGTGCTGACTGAAATCACACCGTCCGGACTGGACTTGGCGGATGCACGAGGAAATTGGATATTGCAACGGGTGCCATGACGTGAACAAAATCCATTTATGCAACTATTCCGCATCCTGATCGTTCTGGTGTTGGCGGCCAATGTGCTGCTGGGAATCCAGCCCAAGGCGGACCGCCTCACTTGGGCGCTGGAGAATGCGCCGGTCTGGCTGGGAGTGGGGCTGCTGCTTTTTACGCACCGGCGTTTCCCGCTCACGCCGCTGGTGTATTATCTGCTGGCCGCGCACGCCTTGATCCTGATGGTGGGCGGGCATTACACGTATGCCAAGGTTCCGCTGGGGGATTGGGTCAAGGACCTGTTCGGTTTGGCGCGCAACCATTACGACCGGCTCGGGCATCTCGCGCAAGGATTCGTTCCGGCCCTGGTCATGCGCGAGATTCTGATCCGCGTGGTGCGCGTGCCGCGCGGTGGCTGGCTGTTTTTCCTGTGCGTTTGCGTATGCCTGGCTGGCAGTGCCTTTTATGAGCTGATCGAATGGTGGGTGGCCGTGGCCACCGGGGATGCCGCCAACGACTTTCTCGGCACGCAGGGCGATCCCTGGGACACCCAGTGGGACATGTTCATGTGCCTGATCGGGTCCGTTCTTTCACTGGCGACGCTGGGCAACTTTCAAGACCGGCAAATGGAAAAGCTCGGAACTGCTGGCGCAGCGCAGCGGTGAATGACGCTTTTCCGGTGGCCGCCCGGCCTATTTGGTTTTGGTCTTATCCACGCGCCCCTCAAAGAATAGCGCGTTCTTGCCGGTCCAAATCCCCTCCGCGTCGTGGAAAGCTGCCGAATCCCCGATCAGCGGGGTATTAATGCGTCCGCCGAAAACCAACTCCACGACGGCTTGGGTGGCGGGCGACCAATCCTGCGGCCGATCATAGGAAGCGCCGCTGAGAAAGGTGTTCCACTCGTAGCTGGTTTGCTCGACGGGAAAGACCGTCTGGTCGGCGGGACATTGAAAGACGCTTTTGGAATTCAGGTTTGGGTTGAGCAGGGTGACCAGCGACGGCAGGTTGGTGTTCAGGCTCGGCATCTGGGCGCAGACGGGCAGGTGGCTGTCGTTGTCCTGCACGTAGAGGTCCAGCGCCAGGCCAATCTGGTGCAGATTGCTCAGGCAGGCGACGCTGCGCGCGCTGCGCTTGGCTTTCCCCAGGGACGGCAGCAGCAGCCCCGCCAGAATGGCGATGATGGCGATGACTACCAGCAATTCAATCAGGGTGAAACCCCGCGCGCCCCAGCTCCGGTATATGTGGGCCGGGCGGCTGGGAATTGCGGTTGGGGCAGGGGGCGGTTGCATGGGGTTGGCTCAGGGTTGCTGGATGGCGGTGAGAGTGGTCATGAGTTCCCGCACCACGACTGCGCTGTCCGAGCGGTAGCGCACATCCTGCGAAAGGTATTGGGCGGTGGCCTGTTTGATTTTTACGCGCCCGGCCTCGGAATTCAGCTTGTTCCGGAGCGCCTCTTTCTCGTCGGGCGAAAGCGTCCGCCGGTATTCGGCGATCCACCGGGCCATGGCGGCGATGCTCTTTTCCTTTGCCGCCGGTTTCAGATGGCTGACGACGATGCGCAGCCCCTCGACGTGCCCCACCTCGAAGAAGTCCAGGAAAGCCTCCTCGCGGTTGGCAGCCTCCGTCATCGCCCCGTAACGTTTCTGCATGAATTGCTCCACGCTTTTCGAGCCGGTGGCCGCGCGGATGTCTTTCATGGCGACCGCCGGCGTGTAATCGTGAAAGCGATGCACCCAGAAGCCGATGCCGAGCCCAATGAGGAGAAGCACCACGACGCCCGCCCAAGCGAGCTTTCGGCCGCGGCTTATTGGCTGGCGGCGTGGCGCGGTTGGCTGCGGTGTGCTTTTCATGCCGCCACTCTACCGCTGCTTGCCTGCAAAGTCATGCGCAACTTTCGGGGAATTCAGAGGGCCTTACGGCGCGCCCGCCGCAGCCGCGCGCTGGTGCCCGGCCCAATACAGGAGCACGCCCAAGAGTGCAAAGGGCAGCAGGGAAAGTGCGTCGGAATACGCGCCATTGTAGAACGGGTTGCCCATCGCCCAATGCTCCATCGTGGTATTAAATCCGCTCAGTGCCACGGCGCAGAACGCGATGACGATGCCCGCAATGGCGCCGCCGGCAATGTACCCTGAGGCCATTAGCACGCCCGGGCTTTTGTCGCCTTCCGCCACCAGTTGCTCCTCGGTGAGGTCGTGATCCTTGAGTCTCCGGCGCAGATGCCGATCCACCAGCCAGCGGATCAGCCCGCCAACAAAGATCGGCGTGGAGGAGGACAGCGGCAGGTACACGCCCACCGCGAACGCAAGCGAGGAAATCCCGCACAGCTCCAGCGTCACCGCGATCATCACGCCAAGAATCACCAGCGCCCAGGGAAGCCGGCGGTCCAGAATGCCTTTGATGATGTACGACATCAGCGTCGCCTTGGGCGCGACGAACTTCTGCACCTCGCTGCCATCCGGGCGGAACTTATGCGTGCCGTTGATGCCGGGGTCCGAAAGGCAGACGGGCGCACCCTGGGCATTGATCAGGTAACAACCGGCGGGGCCGCCGGTGTCGTCGGTTTTGTACCAGACGTCATACGTCCCGGCGGGCACTCCGGCGGTGGCCGCGATGGTTTTCTGCCTGGTGATCTGCGCCGGGTTGGCTTGCAGCGTGGCCGGGTAATTTTCCACGCGGCGGTAAATGGCTTTGCCCGCCGCCTCCACGGCGTAGCAGCCGGGCGTCAGGTTGGTGAACACGGCGGCGTTTTCGCCGGTCACGAGCAGTTCGCGGTAATCGCCGGGTTGTGGCGGCGCGGGCTGGGCGGTCCAGGGTTTCAAGGACGCGAGCTGCCGGGCGTCGAGCCGCAGCGCGGATTCCGGCTCCAGCGTGACGCGCGGTACATAGACAGTGGCGGCGTCATTCAGCCGCAGCAGAATCGGGCCCAGCACCAGGGCCGAGGCCAGCGCGCCAAGCAGGATCGCGATCTGTTGCAGACGCGGCGTGGCGCCCACAAGGAAGCCGGTCTTCAAATCCTGGGACGTCGTGCCGCCGTTGGAAGCCGCAATGCACACGATACCGCCCACCGAGAGCGCGGTGACAAAGTAGCCCGGCCCCGTCCAGCCGAGCACGAGGAAGATCAGGCAGGTCAGCAGCAGCGTGGCGACCGTCATGCCGGAGATGGGGTTCGAGCTGGAGCCGATCTCGCCCGTCAGCCGCGAGGAAACTGTCACAAAGAGGAACCCGAACACCACAATGAGCACCGCACCGAGCAGGTTCATGTGCAGGGTGGAGGCCGCGAGGATGGCCGCGAGCAGCACGACGATCCCGCCGATCACAAACTTCATGGAAAGATCCGTCTCCGTGCGCGTGCCGCTAGTCTGGCCCGCCCGCGCCGCCTGGAAATCCGCCAGGCCGGCCTTCAGCCCGTGCAGCAGGGTCGGCAGGGAGCGGAACAGGCTGATGATGCCCCCCGCCGCCACCGCCCCCGCGCCGATATATAATATATAGGCGCCGCGAATTTCATCCGGCCCCATGTTCTTGATCAAGTCGCGCCCCGGCGGCAACGCCTCGGTCAGGTTATCGCCGAAGAACTTGATCATGGGAATCAGCACCAGGTACGACAGCACGCCCCCGGCGCACATAATGGACGCAATGCGCGGGCCAATGATGTACCCCACGCCCAGCAGCTCCGGGGAAATCTCCGCCGAAACCGAGCCCGACTTAAAGACCCCGCCAAAAATCTTCTCAGGCACTTCCTTCCAGCCCTTAAAGACCAGCATCACCGTCTTATAAGCCAGTCCGATGCCGAACCCGGCGAAAATGGTCCGCGCGCTGATTTCCCCGGCCTGGATGGATTTCTTTGCGGAGGCAGAAGCGTTGGCCTTGGACTCGGCGGAAGCCCCCGCCTTCAGCACCTCGGCGCAAGCGGTGCCCTCGGGATATTTCAACTGCCCATGCTGCTGCACAATGAGCGCCCGCCGCAGCGGGATCATCATCAGAATGCCCAGCAGCCCGCCCAACACCGCCACCAGCATCACCCGCGAAATCTCCAGGTCAAACCCCAGGATCATAATGGCCGGCATGGTGACGCCAATGCCGAACGCAATGGACTCGCCCGCCGACCCGGCGGTCTGCACGATGTTGTTTTCCAGGATTGTGGCGTCCTTGACGCCCAGTTTGGACGCCAGCCGGAACAGCGCCACCGAGATCACCGCCACCGGGATGGACGCACTGACCGTCAGGCCCACCTTAAGGACCAGATACAGCGAACTCGCACCGAACACGATCCCCAGAATCGTCCCCAGGATCAGCGCGCGGACGGTAAACTCCGGCAGGCGGACCGACGCGGGGATGTACGGCTCAAACGCCGGGGGCGGGGCCGGGCGGCTGGCCGGTGGTTCTGGGTTTTGCATGGCGTCAGGGCGGGGCGTGTTTTACGGCTTTTTGCCGAGCAGCTCCGCAGCCAGCGGCGCGGCATCATAAACCTTCGTCAGCGCCTCGATAATCGCGCTTGAATGCACCGAGACGGCGCGGCCCTGCTCATCGGTGTACTGGATATCCGCGATCAACGATTGCAGGTTGCCATCAAAAATGATCCCCACGAATTCGCCTTGGCGGTTGACCACCGGGCTGCCCGAATTGCCGCCCACAATGTCCGCCGTGCACACGAAATTATACGGCGTGTCCAGGTTCAACTTCGCGCGGCGCGCGGCCCACTTGGGCGGCAGGTCAAAGGGCGGCTCGTTATGATGCTCGGCGGCGCGCGCGTACAGCCCGGCGAGGGTTGTCTGGTGCGGAATCTTCCGCCCATCCTCCTCATAGCCCTTCACCAGGCCAAAGGCCAGGCGCAGCGTGAACGTGGCGTCCGGGTACGCGCTGTCGCCCTCGACCGCGTACCGCGCCTTGGCGATTTGCGCGTGCGCCTGCTGCTGGATCTCCCGCTGCACATCCACGACCTTGCGCGCCGCCCGCGCCTCGGCGTCCACCAGGCGTGCCAGCTCGATCATGGAATCCTTCGCCGCATTCAGGGCAGGCAGCCCGCCCTCGTAAATTTTCTTGCGGACCGCCGCATCGCCCAGCTTCGTCCCGCGGATCAGCTCGCTGGCCCGCTCGCGCGGCGATTTGCCCGCCAAAACCTTTTGCACCAGCGGATGCCCGTAGCCCAGCTCGACGGCGAGCTGCGCAAACCCGTCCGCCAGCTTCAGCGTCTCCACATCGGCGTAAATCGGCTGCTCGGCAAACAAGTCATACTCGAACGATTCCCGGCTGGAATCGCTGTACTCCTCCAACCGCTCGCCGTTGGGCTTCTGCCGCTCCTCGGCGGCGCGCAATAACTGCCGGCCGTAACTGAACAACTCGCTGTGGAACCCGTGCGCGTGCTCCAGCAAATTATACTTCAGCGCGTTCGTGCCGATCACCTGCTGCGCCTGCGCGATGCGGTCCCACGCCCCGGCGCACGGCGCCAGCGCGGGGTTCGCCGCCACGGCGGCGCGGAGCTTCTGCTCGGCGGCACGTTTGCGCTCCAGCACCGTGGGATCCTGCAACCCTTCCAGCACCCCGTCATCCGCCTTGCGCACATTCTTCAGGCCGAACAACTCCGGCTTGGCGCGGCGCGCATTCTCGGCGCTGCGCTCGCTGAAGACCCCCAGCAACACCTCCAGCCGCTTCACCCGCAGCAACTCGCGCGGCAACCGCACATCCCGCTGATACTCCAGCTCCACGACCGTCCGCGAGCGGTCCGTATGCCCCGGATGCCCGCTGACGAACACCAGCTCACCCTCCGCCGCGCCCGCCGCGCTCCACTTCAAATAATGCTTCAGCCGTACCGGCTTGCCGCCCTCATACACGCGGAACAGGCAGATATCCAAATCAAAGCGCGGATACTCGAAATTATCCGGGTCCCCGCCAAAGAACGCCGCCTGCTCCTCCGGCGCGAACACCAGCCGCACATCCGTGTATTTTTTGAAGCGATACAAATGATACTGCCCGCCCTGATACAGCGTCACCACATCGCTGCGCAGCCCCGTCTTCTCCAGCGACTCCTTCTCAATCGCCGCAATCACGCCCCGCCGCGCCGCGAACGCCGCCTCATCCGCCATGCCGGGCGGAATCGCCGCGTTCACCCGCGCCGTGACATCCTCAATGCTCTCCAGCACATTCAACTCCAAGCCGGGGCACGGCTTCTCCTCCGCGCGCGTCCGCGCATAAAAGCCGTCGTGCAGATAATCATGCTCCTTGGAACTGAGCCGCTGCAGCGAATCCGAGCCCACGTGGTGATTGGACAGCACCAGGCCATCCGGCGAGACGAACTCCCCCGATCCGCCGCTGCTGAACCGCACCGACGCCCGCTGCAAATTCTCCAGCCACGCCTCCGACGGCTCAAAGCCATGGCGCTCGCGCAACAACTGGCGCGGCGGATGATTATACAGCCACATACCCTCATCGGCGCCGGTCGGCTGGCCGGCCAAAACAATTCCCATGCTTAACATAACCGTGTACGGCTTCACATGATCGCTCAATTTCATAAATGCACGGCAGGGGAATTCCCCCGGCCACGCCTGCGCAAGATAAATCCCCCGCCGCCAACCTGCAATCGGTAATTCCAACTCTGCGTTGCTGTAGAGGCAAGGCGATGGACCCCGTGCCGCAACCGTTTTCAGGATTGCCGATCCAAAGTGCGCTGGTTGCAAACGCTCAATGCGAACCACCCCCTCACCCCGCCTGCGGCCACAGTAGGAGCTGACGTAAGGAAGCTCTAACTTCTTCCGCGCAACGCGGTGGTTACGCGGCAAGTTTGAGTCTCGTTACCTCGCCTGCTACTTGTTAATTGCCATCCGGGTTGCGGTGCGCGATGACACGCGGTTTCATCCCGTGAGGGATGACATATAGTAGCCGGTCGGTCGCGAGGGGCACGGGGCGCGACCACCGGTGCGCACCAGAAAACCGACGCATCCTGAAGGGATGAATGTATTAACTGCATTTTACCGCATTTTTTTAGGTTTA
>JBAXGN010000032.1 GCA_037139415.1 Verrucomicrobiota bacterium
TTTCTTATCCTCTCAGCTATCGTCGGCCACTTACACGAAAATATTTATAGCCTCAACGAATCCATTTGGGGTTGGGCCAGGATGGGTTCCGTATCCCCTACCCTGCCCGCGGGGAGGGAATTTTCTCCCCGACCCAGGTGGCCGTTTTGGTTTCGCTTTCTTATCGCCACGGATTTGCTAGGTTGTGCGCATGCCGGATAGTGCGGTTACAACATCTGAAGCGCCAGACGCAATCCACGATGCCCTCGTGGAGGAATTCCTGCGTCATCTGGCCCATGAGCGCGGCGCTTCGATTTACACCCAACGCAATTATCGTCAGGCCCTGGTGGAGTTTCATCGCTGGCGGAGCGCGGCGCACCACCAGCCACCGCACTGGGAGGCCTTGCAATCGGATGATTTCCGCGCCTTTTTGCGGCACCTCGGACGCGAGGATTTCAGCCGGGCGGCGGTGCAACTGCGCTTTTCCGCATTGCGCACCTTTTACCGGTATTTGATCCGTAAAGGGTTGGTGGAAATTTCGCCCATCCGCAAGCTGGCCATGCCCAAGCCGGTCAAGCGGTTGCCCCAATTCATTTCCGTGCAGCAGATGGGGGATCTGCTGGACGCGCCATTGAAGGATCTGGCGCAATTGCAAACGCACGCGGAAGCAAAGCCGGAGGCCGCTCCGTTTCTGCGCGATGTCGCCATCCTGGAAACCATCTATTCGTGCGGGTTGCGGATCAGCGAACTCTGCGGGTTGCGGGTGGCGGACCTGGATGCCCGCGAACAAGTCGTGCGCGTGCGCGGCAAGGGGAAAAAGGAGCGGCTGTTGCCCATTGGGGAACCGGCGCTCAAAGCGATTGAGCATTACTGGCGGGCGCTGACGCGCCGGCCGGATGGCCCGGACCCGGTGTTCTATGCCAACCCGATCAAAGGGCGTCCGCTTTACCCCCGTTTGGTGCAACTGCGGTTGAAACGCTACTTGGAAATTGCCGGGTTGGACCCGAATCTGACGCCCCACAAACTCCGCCACAGCTACGCCACCCACCTGCTCAATGCCGGGGCGGATTTGCGCAGCGTGCAGGAATTACTGGGCCATGCGCACCTGGTCACCACGCAAGTTTACACGCACGTCTCCACCGAACGGCTCAAACAGGCTTATGATGCGGCGCATCCCCGGGCCTAATCGACGGGTGGGAACCGGGCGCTTATTTCACCAAGTTGTTCTTAATGGCATAGCGGACCAGCGCCGCCGTGGTATCCAGGCCCAGCTTCTCCAACAAACGGGCGCGGTAGGTGCTGACGGTTTTGACGCTAAGCGAAAGTTCTTCGCCGATTTCAGATACCGCCTTGCCCGCCCCCATCAGGCGCAACACTTGAAACTCACGGTCGGAAAGGGCTTCCACGCGCGGCGGCCCGGAGGGGTTCACGTTCTGAAGAGCCATGGCCTCAGCCATTCTGGGGCAGATATACCGCCGGCCATCCAGCACCGTGGTAATGGCCGTGCGCAATTCATCCGCCGACCCGCCCTTTTCAACATAACCCGAGGCCCCACTGCGCATGACGCGTTGCGCGAAATCAACATTCGCCGCGCCGGTGAGGAATAACACTGGCGTGGTGGGACGCTCGCGCTTGATGTCATCCAGAATATCCATCCCGCTCCGATCCGGCAAATCAATGTCCAGCAGAATCAGATCCCAGGATTGCTTGCGCACCCAGACCATGGCCGCTTGCGCGGTCTCTGCCTCGACCACGTTCACCACGCCAAAGGTCTGGCGGACAAATTGCCCCAGACCAATACGGATAAGCGCGTGATCATCTACGATAAGAACCTGTCGCATATTCTAGTCTAACCGGGGTCAAACATACGCCATTGGTGCGAAGATTCAAGTGAATTGGCAGGCGACATGGTGGCGTGGCGGCAAGCGGCGGCGGATTTTCAAGGGCTTTCCAGGTTTCATTTCCTTACCGGATACGGCATGCGGTGCGGTGTTTGTACGATTTCAGCCTACACGCTTTTGTGTGTATGTCCCATACCATTTGGCGGTTTGCACCGATTTTAATTCCATGGCGTTGGCGTAGATTGCTTTCATGAAGATGAATTTAAATAGTTGTAATCGGCCAGCGATGCAAATCAGCCGCTGGATGACCCCAATCGTCATGGGCATGGCTCTGGCGTGCTCGTCGTTTGCCGCAGCGGCGCCACAGGGATACCAGCTCCGCGCCGGGGATGTGTTGACCTATCGCGTGGAAGTGGTGCAATCGTGCAACCAGACCGCGGCGCCAGTGAGCGTGACCGTCAATGAAGAGGGGCGGATTATTATTCCCGCGCAGGAATCAAAGCCGGGGTTCGTGGCGGTGAGTGTGCGGGGCAAAACCGTGGCGGAAGTGCGTGCCGAGGTGCGGCTGGCGCTGGCCCGGGAGTATCAAGAAACCAATGCCTTCGATCTCACGTTGACCACCAGTCACACGACCGAGCCGCAAATCACGCTTTGCGGGGATATCCAAGCCACGGTCCATCTTGATCACGGCGTCAACACCCATTTGGCCCAGGCAATCCAGTTTTTTGAACCGAGTGAGTATGCGGACCTCAAGCATGTCACCATTTCCCGGCAACAGACGGATGGCTCGGTGCAGGTGATCCAAGTCAATGTTCGGAATGTGTTGAAAAATAAGACGCCGGATGTGGCCTTGCAATCAGGCGACATTGTTTATGTTCCCAAGACGGTTTGGCCCGCTGGCCGCATCGAGACGCTGGACAACCGGCGGATGCCCACCGCCAGTCCCCTCTTGATTTGGCCCAACCTCAGGTTGATGGCCAGCAGGTGATAAGCCAGTAGTCTGGTCGTCCGCCCTGCCCCGCTTACTCGAATCCACGCCGGGCGGCTTCTTGCAGAATGGCCTCGGTGGCCGAAGCCCCCACCCGCTCAACCCCCAGTTCCCGTACCGCCAGCAATTCATCCAAGGTGCGAACCCCACCGGAGGCCTTGATTTTTACCGATGGCGGGCAATGTTGGCGCATGAGCGCGAGATGGGGCAGCGTGGCCCCCTTGTAACTGAACATGCCGTTGGCTTGTTTGACGAATCCAAAGCCCGTGGACGTCTTCACGAACGCCACCCCGATGGCCGAGCAAATTTCGCAAAGCTGGATGATGTGGGCATCCTGCAAATAGTCATTCTCAAAAATCACCTTCAGAATGGCGCCTTGCGCCACGACGCCCTCGTTCACCGCTTTGATTTCGGTTTGCACATAACCCCAATCACCGCCCAAGGCCTTGCCGATGTTGATCACCATGTCAATTTCCGTACCACCCAGTTGAGCCGCCTCCACCGCTTCCACAACCTTGTTGCGGGTGGTGCTATTGCCGTGCGGAAAACCGATCACCGGACAGACACCGGTTTCAGAGCCGGTCAAAATCTCGCGGGCCAGCGGGATGGCATACGATTTGACACAGGCGGTCGCACAGCCCAATCGGCGGGCCAGTTCGCACCCGGCGCGGATTTCCGCATCGGTCATGGTTGGATGCAACAGCGCGTGGTCAATCATTCTGGCCAGTTCGCGCACGGAAGGAGGATGGGGCATAAAAGTGAGGTTGAGGTTAATCAGGATTTATAGTTTACAGGTCAGTGGGAACCGAAGGAGGCCGACCATCCAGGCAATCTCGCACAATCCGGGCCAGAGTGATGGGACGGTATGGTTTGGGCAGAAAATAATTACCCGGGGCGTTGGCCATGGTTTTACCGGCCATTTCCACACTGTAGCCACTCGTAAAAACGACTTTCAAATCGGGCCGCTCAGCAAGCAGCCGTTTAGCCAGTTCCTCGCCGCTCATGCCGCCCGGCATCATCAGATCAGTTAGCAGCAAGTCAATGCTCGCCTGATGCTGCTGCCAAACAGCCATGGCTTCCGGCCCGTTATTGGCGTCAAACGTCTGATACCCAAAGCTGCGCAAAATTTCACGCACCAGCAGACGCAAGGCCGGTTCATCCTCCGCGATCAGGATGGTTTCCGTGCCCCCTGGAACACCCACAAACGAGGTGGAAGCCGTAGCCATGGTTGTGTGATCAACCATTTCGGGCAGGTAAATGCGGAAGGTGGTCCCGACATTCACCCGACTTTCCACTTCGATCCAACCTTGATGTTGCTTGACAATGCCATAGATGGAGGCCAGACCAAGTCCGGTGCCTTTGCCGACCTCTTTGGTCGTAAAAAACGGCTCAAATAAGCGGGCCTGCGTGGCTTCATCCATGCCGAGCCCGAAATCGGTGACCTGCAAACAAACGTATTTGCCCGAGCGCGCCTCCGGGTGACGGCGGGCAACCAAGTCATCCAGCGTTTCGAGACGGGTGCTAAACACTAATTTGCCGCCTTTGGGCATGGCATCACGCGCATTGACGGATAGGTTCATGATCACCTGTTCGAGCATGCCCAAGTCCGCCCAAACATAAATCGGATGCGGGGTGAACTCACAACGTACCTGGATGTTTTCGCCCACCACTCGACTCAACATTTTCACCACATTCCCCATCACCTCGTTCAATTCCATCGGCTCGGGGTTCATCACCTGCTTGCGGCTGAAAGCCAGTAATTGCGCGGTCAAGCGCGAGGCGCGTTCTGCTCCAGATAGAATATTTTTCACCGCCTCATTTTGTTGCGGGGGCAGGTTGGCAGCCTGCATTAGCATCGTTGCATATCCCTGGATAATGGTCAGGATGTTATTGAACTCATGCGCCACACCAGCCGAAAGCTGGCCCACCGCCGCCAAACGTTCCTGCCGCACTGCCGCCTGCTGGCTTTCGCGCAATTGCTCATTGATCTGCTGCAAATCGGTAACCAACCGGGCGTGATGCGCAGCCATCGAGATGTGCTCGCTGAGCGCCTTTAGGAACTCAATCTCATCGTCCTTGAACGCATCCACTTGGCGGCGCATGAGGGAGAGAATCGCAAAGGTCTTTCCCTCCACAGCCAAGGGAACGGCGACCGCCGAGCGAAATCCAAACCGGGCCATGTCCCGAGCCTTAGGGAGGATCTCCGTTTGTAAGTCCCGGTGATGTACAATTGTCCCGTTTAGACATGGTTGCAGGTCGGTCATGGCCAGAGGAATGGCTGTGGACGACATCCCGATCTGATTACTGACGACCTCGCTGTGCGGCCCGTGCGCCACCAACCGCAGTGATTGTTGCCCCGAGTCGTAATAAAACACGCGGCCCAAATCAATCGCCAAATGCTCTTCCAGATGGGCTAGGGCCACCTCGAAGATGCTGACCATGTCCTGCCGCTCCGCGATGGCGCGGGTAATCTGATTCAGCAGACTGATGCGCAGGAATTGCTGGCGCAGGCGCAATTCGCTCTGCCGCAGCGCTTCCGCCGCCCGATGCCATTGCAGCGAATAACGGATCGCACGCTCCAGTTGCGCGGCGTCCAAACCGCTCTTGACCAGGTAATCCGAGGCACCCGCTTGCATGGCCGCCATGTCCACCTCGCGATCCCCCTGCCCGGTGAGAAGAATAATGGGGATACGAATGCCTTCGCTCCGGGCCGTCCGTAACAGATCCAGCCCGTTTGTCGCTCCCAAACGATAATCACAAAGACATAGGTCCACTTCTTCGCGGCGTAACACCTCCAGTCCTTCCGTTCCGGTTCGTATCCAGCGAACATTAAACCTTTCCCGCTCCACTTCCTGCAGCAAGTCCCTCGTGATGAGGTAATCATCCTCATCATCATCAATTAATAATATCCTGATGGAAATGGGCGGCATGTCAGGTGGCGCTGGCGCGGAACGGCAGCCGGACGATATCCGACCAGTATTGAACGAAGGTTCGCATCATCGGGAGCAACGCCTCCGGCGAGGGCGGCTTCACAATAAAGGACGTGCTCCCCAAGTTGTAGCTGGCGGCAACCTCCCGCTCCTGGCGGGACCCGGTCAACACCACGACCGGAATGATGCGCAGGCGTGGATCGGCCTTGAGCTCTTTCAGAACTTGCGGGCTGTTTGCCAACTCCAAATCCCAATCCAGCAGGATCAAGTCAGGCAAGGGGAACTGCGCCGCATTGGTGTAAGGCCCACGATGGTGCAGATAATCCAGCAGCGTTTCGCTGGTAGAGACCACCGTCCAATGGCAGATCTGCGGCAATTGGGATAAAGCATGAGAAACCAACAGCGACTGGCCGGGATTGGACTCCAATAATAATAAACGCAAGGCACGCCTCATACTTCAGCATTCTCCCGTGGCAGTTCCACAATTTCAAACCAATATTGGCCCAGCACCCGCATGATTTCCACCAACCCTTCAAAGGTCACCGGCTTGGTGATGAACGAACTGACCCCCAGATCGTAACTGCGGAAAATATCCTCTTCCGCTTTGGAGGTGGTCAGCACGACGATGGGGATTTGTCTCAGATTCGGGTCGGCTTTGATTTCGCGCAAGGCCTCGCGGCCATCTTTTTTTGGCATGTTCAAATCCAGCAGGATAATGCCGGGCCGCGGCGATGTTTCCGGATTGGCAAACGCGCCCTGTTGTCTGAGGTAGTCCAGTAATTCTTCGCCATTCTCCACGAAGCGAACGTCATTGGCCAAACGGCTTTCCACCAGCGCGTCTTTGGCCAGCAAACGATCGTCGGGGTCGTCTTCGGCGATCAAGATCGTAATCGGTCGCGGGTTGCTCATAAATTTTTGATAACAGTAGTCAAACTTGTTTCAGAGGTAAAGTAATAATGAACGTGGCCCCGGCCCCCGGCTGACTGTGCGCGGTAATGTCGCCTTGGTGCCGTAACGCGATTTTGCGGCAGATCGCCAGTCCCACACCGGAACCTTCGTATTCGCCACGCCCATGCAACCGCTGGAACACCACAAAAATCCGGTTCAGGTATTTTTCATCAAACCCAATGCCGTTATCCGCCACCTCGATTCGGCAATAACTGCGCCCCGCCAAGAACCGCTCACCCATGGTCGCGTCCGCCACAAACGTCTGGCTCCGCACCTGAATGACCGGGACGTCCTGCGGTTGGTGAAACTTCAATGCGTTCCCAATCAGGTTTTGCAGCAGTTGGCGCATTTGCATGGGATCGGCCTCCAAGGTAGGCAGGGGACCCGCTTCAACCCGGCCTTTGGTGCGTTCAATCGCCAGTTCCAAATCTTCCAAAACACCTTTGATCACCTCGTTTAAATCCACCAACACAAACGGCTGAGCACGGGTCGAAACGCGGGAATAGGACAGCAACGCATCAATCAGATTCTGCATGCGTCCGGCGGCGTTTTGCATGCGCTCCAGGTAATCCTTGCCCTCGGGGGTGAACGCATCGGCGCACTTGGCTTTGAGACGGTCGCCAAACGCACGCACTTTGCGCAAAGGTTCCTGGAGATCATGTGACGCCACATACGCGAACTCCTGCAACTCGCGATTATTTTGCTCCAGTTGGCTGGTAAACTGGCGCAGCTTTTGTTCTGCCAGCTTGCGCTCGGTAATATCCGTGAATAATCCCACCAACCCGATGACCTCACCCTCGTCATTGATCACCGGGGCCTTGACCACCTCCACAACGCGTTCCTGCCCATGGATCAGGTTCTTTTCCTCGATCGTGACTGGTTTGCGATGCGCCATGACCCGCATATCGTCCATTCGATACTTGTCTGCCAGCTCTTTGGGAAAGAAATCAAAGTCGGTTTTACCCACGATTTCAGCAGGTTTCTTCCCCAAATCCCCCGCAAATGCCTCATTGGCACCCAGAAATACCAACTCCCGGTCTTTGAAGAAAATCCGCTGCGGCAGGCTCGAAATCAGCGTGCGGTTTAACTCCTCGCTCTCCCGCAATTCCAGTTCGGCCGCTTTGAGCGCCGTGATATCCCGCGAAATGCCAATGAGCCCGGTAACCCGGCCACTAGAGTCTTGCAGAGACGCCTTGGAAACCAACGCCCACGTTGTATCTCCTGTCTGGTTGGTTTGGCGTTCCACCTTGTTGATGATGGGTTGCCCGGTCTCCATGACGCGCCGTTCATCCTCGGCGAATTCGTGCGCGCGTTCGGCGGGATGAAAATCAAAATCATTTTTGCCGATCACCTCTTCATGCCGTTGCACTCCCAGCCGCCGCAGCATTTCCCAACTGCACCGGATGAACCGACTTTGCCGGTCCTTGAAATAAATGCGGTCGGGCATGGTGTCCAGCAGAGCGGTCAGCAAGTGCCGCTCGTGGGACAAAGCCAATTCGAGTTTCGCAAGTTCCAGCAGATATTCCCGCATCAGACTGATGACCCGCAGCCAGATGAGTAACAGGGCTGGCACACCGGCCATGAGTACAAGCAACGCGCCGGTCATTCGTTGCCACTGCCACTCAATCTCCTGTTGTTGTTCAAATGCCAATCTGGACCGCGTCTGCCGAATCAATCGCGAAAACTTCTGCTGCTGTTTATTATAATCCGCACTATCCAAGAGTTGGGACGCCGCCTCGGGGTGCCCTTGCTTGAGCAAAACCATCGCTTGCTTTTCCTGTGGGCCGATCGGTCTATGAAAAATCTGCAGGGATTTTGCATCGGTCACGAACAGGTCCGGGCCGATACTTTCCGCCAGAATCAGGGCCTTGTGAAACTTGATGTCAGCTTGAAGGTACGAGCGCTCCCATTCCTCATCCTTGCTCTGGATAAATATGCGTGCCTGAGTGCTGAGAAGGATATCCAGATTCTGAAGGCTTTCCAACGCTTCGCGAAGATAGGGTTGCCGCTGAGCGTGATTCTGGTAATCCTTGAACGCCTGCCAGATTTGCCAACCCGGAAATGCCAATACGCCAACCGTCAACACCAATGCCAAAGTCAGGATTCTAAAAGGAAACTCCTTTGGACCTGTGCGCATTTTATTCATGGTGTTAGTGCTGGTGTGAACGTAGCGACGGAAGGTTTATTTTGCAACCCTATTCATGCATTTCGCAATTGCATTGAATATTCCTTCTCCGGTAGCATCCAACCTGAAACCGATAGAAACGTGCGATATAGACTATGAAAAACAACTTATTCGGCAACCTGCTCTTGGCGGGCGCTGTTACCTTGGCGGTCTCCGCCCAAGCTCAAACGAAACCTCTGAAGGCCCTGCTGCTCACCGGCGGCTGCTGCCATGACTATAAAAATCAGAAAGAAATCATCTCCAAAGGCATCAGCGCCCGCGCCAATGTCGAATGGACCATTGTTCTGGAAGAAGGTGGCACCACCCATAAGGACATTGCCAACAGCACCTATAACAAGCCGGATTGGGCCAAAGGCTACGACATCATCGTTCACAACGAGTGTTTTGCCTCCGATACCGACCCCGCTTATATTGAAAAAGCCCTCGCGCCACATCGGGATGGCGTTCCCGGCATTATTTTACATTGCCAGATGCATACGTTTCGCGATTACAAGGAGGACAAGTATCGTGAATTTCTCGGGGTGACCTCCAAGCGGCATGGGCCGCAACATCCCTTGGATGTCAAGGTTGTGAAGGCGGATCACCCGATTATGGCGGGTTTCCCGGCAGATTGGAAGACCGGCAACGAGGAGTTGTATGCCATTGAAAAAGTATGGCCAAATACCATTACCCTCGCCACCGCGAATGACAAAGTCAAAGAAAAGGCACCGCCCGGCCAGAAGGCCCCCGATAAATGGAATACTACGGAAAAATCCCATACCCTGATTTGGGTCAATACCTACGGCAAAACGCGTGTTTTTGGCACCACCCTTGCGCACGCGAACAAAACCATGGAAGACCCGGTTTTCCTCGATCTGATGACGCGTGGGCTGCTCTGGGCTTGTGATAAGCTCGATGATAACGGCAAGCCCAAGCCCGGTTATGAAGCCAAGAAATGACGGCTGAGCGTCATCCCAAAGTCAGCATCATCATGCCGACGCTGAACGCGGAGGCGATTCTGGACAACTGCCTGGCGTCCATCGCCAGGCAGACGTATCCGCGCGACCGGTTTGAAATCATCCTGGCCGACGCTTTTTCCAAGGATCGCACCCGGGAGATCGCCTTGCACTACGGCGCAACCGTGGTGGATGACCACGGCAAAAACATGGAGGAGGGCAAGCGCCTTGCGCTGAGTCACGCCACCGGCGAGTACATCGTCTTTATTGATGCGGACAATGAGTTAACCCACCCGGATTACCTGGAATTGGCCGTGCGAGCCCTGGCTGACCATCCCCAGGCACTGGGCGTCGAGGCGTACTATCTGCCGTCCGCCAAGATGAGTTCCTTCTGTGCCTACGTGACGCACCTACTGCATATTAGCGACCCGATCTGTTGGCTAATGGCCACCAACCCGGTTCGCGTGGCGGTGGCGGGTGACGTGGAACGTTGGACGCTCCCGGGTAACTCGCTATCCTATCCGCTTGGTGCCAATGGCTTTGTGTTTCGCCGAGCTGATCTCGAATCCGTCAAGGCCGGAGAACATTTCCAGGATACGCATATCGCCCTCCACCTCATGCGGGCCGGCAAGCGTGAATGGCTGCGCATCCACGGTCGCGGGGTACATCATTATTATGTGCAAACCCTCACCGGATTTTTACAGAAACGGCGACGGGCAACCGTCCACTTCCTAAACGTGCAGCAAGAAGTACAGGTCAACTGGATGAAAGAAAAACCGCCGGTGCCCGCCTGGCTGGCGGCGGTTTATTGCGTTTCGGTGGTTGGGCCGGCGTATCACACGGTCAGGGGTTGGGTACGCGACCTGGATTGGCGCTGGGCTTGGCATCTTCCCGCGAGCGTGGCTTCGATTTTGGGAGTGTTCTGGGGAATTTGGACACATCGCCAGTGGGGCGGGAACGGCGGTAAAAAAACGATCGCCGATTTGCAGGTCAAACAAACCCTCAAAAACAAGTAACCTGCGCTACCCGGCCGGTTCGAACCTCGATCCTTCAGTTTCGGTATTTCCAACTCCGACTACCACGCTCCATCCACCAGCACGGACGCGGCGTTGTGAGCCAAGTCATCAGCCAGCACCGGGATGGCCTCGCGTTCGCCGCTGGCCAGATCTGCTCCAACGCTCAACGCGGAACGGCCAACCACCGATTTTTCCAGAATCACCTTGCCGGTAGCCCGCTCAAATAACGTGATTTTGGCAACCATCGCGAGCCGGTAGTCACGCACAGTTGCCGTATCGCTGGGTTGGTAGCTAAGCGGTGCCCGCCGAAATTGAGAGATGACACCTTTGACGACATAATCCGCATTACCAGAGGTGTCCAGACGATACGTGCCATCCTGCTGGAGGGTGCGACGCAATGATTGGGTGACCGCGTCGGAAAGCCGCGCTTCAAGCGTTTCGTTGGTAAACGGCAGCACTTGGATGGATTTTTCACCCGCTTTGAGTCCATTGGTTGGACCTAGCCGATACCCCGAACATCCCATGCATAAGGCCAGCAGGAGCAGCATGGACAACCAGACCAGTTGGCGGACAGGTATCATGTGCAAAGGCAGTGGATCAGCTACTTTTTCGGCGCGACTTCGGCTGCTGATGCAGGAGGCGTCGAGTGTTTTTTCAACTCCTCAAGCCGTTTTTTGGCTTGGGCATCGTAGATGGAATTGGGTGCCCGTCGCTGGGCTTCGTTATAATAAATCTCGGCGGCGGCATAGAACTTCCGTTTGTCGTAGAACTGGGCGATTCCGAAATCTCCCCGCGCCTGTTCCAATTTCAACACCTCGATGATTTCGTTGGCGCGCTTGCAGCGCGAGTCATTGGGAAACATAGTCTTGAAATCCTCGAACGTCTTGATGGCGTCGGAGGCGGCATTCTGATCATACTCGGCCTTT
Organism: Verrucomicrobiota bacterium; assembly: GCA_037139415.1. Classification (NCBI taxonomy): domain Bacteria; kingdom Pseudomonadati; phylum Verrucomicrobiota; species Verrucomicrobiota bacterium. The sequence goes on from JBAXGN010000032.1 coordinate 11,749, forward strand.
TGTGCCTGCTTTTCGTACGCCAGCCCCGCTTTGAATAGGGCGTCAGAGGCAATCGCGGTCTTGTCGTTATAACGATCAGCCGCCCGCTCATACGCCTTTACCGCCAGCGGGTAGTCTTTTTGCTTTTCCCGGGCGGTGCCGATGTTCATCTGGGCTTGTGGTGCGACTTCGCTATAGGGACCGCTCTTAATGATTTTTTCGTACATCGTCACGGTCTTATCCATGGAAGAAAACAACGGCAGCACCCCCCATTTCCAGAACCATTGGCCGGCCAGGTAACGGTTGGCAATCTCGCACTGGCGCTTGAGAATCTCCTGGTGATTGGCCAGTTTGGGATATTTATCAATGCACTTTTGGTAAGCCTCAAACGCCTGTTCATCCTTATGACGCGCTTCGTAGGTCCGGCCAATCAAATACTGGGCATTGGCCGCAAAATCCGAAAGCGGCCACTGGCTGACGACGCGGCGGGCGGCGCGCAGAGCGGTTTTATAATCCTGCTTGTCGAAGGCGGCCTGCGCCACATCGTACTGGTCTTTGGCGCGCCCTTTCATCCAAGTACTGGTGGTTCCGTACTGTTCATACACCCAACCCTCACCGGGCCGATAGATCAATGGCGCCGGGGACGGGTACGGCAGCGCCAGCAGAAATAACGCCGCCAGCAAAATACGTTTTGTCCAACAATTCATGCGGACAACCGTAAACAACCGCCCTCGGCAAGTCAAGACAGGCGCAGACAATAAAAAAGCGTCGCGGGTTCATTTTACGCTATCACTTTACGCTTGTTTTTTTCACCCCTTATGGAATTCTAGGCGGGTCACATGAGTTTAGTCCGCACCAAGTGTTTCGTGTTCCTGCTGGCGGTGTTTGGCGGGTTATTCGTAAATTCAGGGCTCAGCCAATCCTCGCCGGACGCAGTGGTGGATGTAACCAGCGTTCCCTCGGACACGCCGCCCTATATCACCTTGCGTTGGTCGCATCGTCAGTCAGGTTACATCACGAATTATACCGTCGCGCGCAAAGCCAAAGCCGATACCAGTTGGACGGTCCTGACCAATCTATCCGCCACAACCACCAGTTTTGCGGATTACACGGCAGCTCTGAATACACCCTATGAGTATCGCGTGGCGCGATATTATACCAATTTCAGCCCGACAGATGTTTACGGGTACCTCTATGCCGGTGTGCGCGTGCCCATGACGGAAGCGCGCGGTACGCTGCTCATGTTTGTGGATCAGAGCATGACCAACTCATTGGCACCTGAGATTGATCTAACCTTCCGCGACCTGATCGGGGATGGCTGGCAGGTGTTGCGCTATGACGTCCCACGGATGGTTGCCCAGCCCAATAATACCAATGCCAATATTTGGGCGACGCGCTCCAACGAGATTGCGTCCGTCAAAAGCCTCATCGTTTCCAACTACCAAGCCAATCCGACGACCGTGAAGGCGGTCTATCTGCTGGGACGCGTACCGGTTCCTTATTCCGGATACCTGGCTCCCGATGGACATGGCGACCATTATGGCGCTTGGCCCGCCGACGTGTACTATGGGGATGTCAATGGTACTTGGACCGATTCCTCCATCAATACTACCAACTCCAGCGATAAACGTGGGTGGAACCAGCCCGGAGATGGCAAGTTTGACCAATCCAGCCTGCCCAGCGATCTAAAATTGCAAGTGGGACGCGTGGATTTTGCCAACATGACAACCTTCCCCACTGCGTCAGTGACGGAGACGGACTTGCTGCGGCGTTACCTGCGGCGCGCACATGATTTCCGGTGGCGACGGGGAACATTTACCAACGTGCCCCGCCGGGGACTGATTGATGATAACTTTGGCTGGTTCGGCGGTGAGGCATTTGCGGCGACGGGCTGGGGCACGGGCTACAGTTGGTTTAGCAGTGCCAATGTCGCTTCTTTGGATTGGTTTACCACCCTGCGCACGAACCAATACCTGCTGGCTTATGGTTGCGGCGGCGGCAGTTCCACCAGCGCCAGTGGTGTTGGTTCCTCCACGGATTTCGCCAACATTAGTTCCCGCGGCATCTTCTGTGAAATCTTTGGCAGCTACCATGGCGATTGGGATTATAATAACAACTTCATGCGCGCCGCCCTCTGCGGAACCCCGGAGACGGAAGGACTCACCATTTTCTGGGGTGGTCGCCCTTATTGGTTTGTCCACCACATGACGCTCGGGGACCACATCGGTTACTGCGCAATGATTTCCCAGAATAACAATTCTCTGTATGATTACGCATACACTTCCTCCCCGCGCGGGGTTCACATGGCTCTGCTCGGCGACCCGGCTTTGCGCCTCCACCCGGTGATTCCGCCCATCAATGTGCATGCTCAAGCTTCCACCACCCAAATCCAACTGGACTGGGCGGCCTCCGCCGACACCAATCTGCTCGGCTACCATGTGTTCCGCGCCAGTTCATTGACCGGAACTTTTACCCGGCTGACCTCCTCCGTGGTGGCGACCAATGCTTTGACCTATACGGATACGTCGGTTATCAGTGGCCAGAGCTATACTTATCTCGTACGCACGTTAAAGCTGGAAACCAGTCCGGGCGGCTCTTATGAGAACCTTAGTCAGGGTGTGGCGGTCACAGCGACGGCATCCACCCTTGGTGCTCCCGTCGCGCCGCAAGGATTATTGGTCTTGGCCACCAACAGTCAACCTGGGCTCACTTGGCAGGACAATGCCAGCAATGAAACCGGATTTGAAGTTCAGCGTCAGGCGGGTGCGGCCACCAATTTCCTCTCCATTGCCACGCTGCCTCCCAATGCAATCCAATACACTGATCCGGGCCCGCTGCTGCCAGGCGCCACTTGGCTTTATCGTGTTCGGGCTTTGGGCACTTCCGCTACTTCAGAATGGAGCAACGTCGAAAGTGTGTTTGCCCAACCGGCTCAAATCCAGTTGCTCAACCGCGCTTTTCTGGCGGAGAAAACTTCAGGTACTGCGACCGTCATGCTGCAACGTCTCTACGGAAGCGTTGGCGCCGTCAGTGTCAATTTTGGTCTGACTAATTCCACGGCCACCGGAGCGGTGCATTATACGCAGTCCACTGGCATGGTAAGTTGGGCGGATGGTGAACTCGCCAGCAAAAACGTGCTCATCCCGTTGCTGAGTGACGGCCAGTCAAAGCTGACGCGGTCGTTTAGCATCACGCTCAATACCCCAACCAACGGCGCCTACCTCTACACGAATGTGGCGGAAGTAGCCATCAACGATGCCACCACGCCGCAAACGTCGCCCTGGCTGGTGACGAACTGGTATAACACTGCATATTTCGTGCCGGGTAAGGCGGGCGAGGCCGAAGGAGCGTGGGGACTCAGCACCATGGGCGGCGGCATGGGCAGCGGCAGCAGTGGCGTATCCGATGCCGGAACTTTCGCATACCAGACGGTGAGCGGATATGGTTCCATTGTGGCCCGAGTACGGGCGCGCCAACCCTCCATCACCGGCGCACAGGCTGGAGTAATGATTCGCAGCGGCCTGTCCAATGCTGCTGTCTTCGCTTTTTCCACACTCAACCAAGGTACCGGTGCCCGCTTTATGGCGCGCGAAACAGTCAATGGTTCGGTGACCAACATTACCATCACCAACAACACGTTTACGGTGCCATACTGGGTGCGACTCACGCGGATGGGCTCGAATTTCACCAGCGAAGCGTCTGCCAATGGCACCAACTGGACCACCATCAACACGCGTGCAATGGCGGTTCCCCCAACAGCTCAATGGGGATTCGCCGCTGCCGGTGTCGCTACCGATTACCGGTTTGTATTGTCGCAATTTGACAACCTTACGCTGAACACCAATGTTGAACCGCTCCTATTCACGCTAGCCATCAGCGCCTCGAACACCTTCGTGCGCACCAACGCCATTCGGCAACTCAGTGTCAGCAAAACAGATCAATACGGCATCACCTGGCCGGTCACGTCCGCTGTTTGGAGTGTCACTGCCGGATCCATTAATACCACGGGCCGTTACACTGCCCCTGCGTTTTCCGGACCGGTCACTGTTACAGCCTCCGTGGAAGGGTTGACTAACACGCTGGCGTTGACAGTGGTACCCCAAGCCATGGTCGTCATGCCGGAAACGAACTTTGCCGCTGCTGGCAATTACGGTGGCCCCTTCTCACCCTCTTCTGCAAACTATACCTTGTATAATGCCGGCGGTTCCACCCTCAATTGGAATATGGGCGTGGATGAAACTTATTACTTGAACATTACCACTGGTTCGCTGGCCTCCGCGTCGTTGACCAATTTCACGTTATCCTTAAGTGCGGCGGCCAATTCCCTGGCGGCGGGTGCTTATACCAATTCCATCAATATCACCAACCTCTCGCAATCCGAACAGCTCACCCGCCTGGCCACCTTGAATATTGCGCCCGCGACCATCGGTGCGGTCACTGCCAGCAATGGCTATGGCAGACTTGCTCCCAACGGCTGCGCGAATGTCTATATCACCCTGAAAAACAACGGTTCTTCCACGCTTACGGGTGTCAGCGCCACGCTTGGCGCCAACGCCATTCCTGGTCTGAGCATTCCCGTCGCCACTGCTTCATGGCCATCCATTGCAGCGGGACAAACCACCACCAACACCACGCCATTCCGCGTGTGCGCTTCACCGACCTTCATTTGCGGCACTTCCAAAAATCTCCAACTCGCTTATCAATCTTCCGCTGGGGCTGGAATTTTACCGGTAAGCATTGACTCTGGGGGTGGCTATCAGATGACGGTCAACACCGGCGCCACCTATGTGGCGGGCACAAGTAATATTAACGTAACATGTGATGATTGCGGTGCTGCCATCGCCCTGCCTTTCCCAGTCACTTTCTATGGCAACACCTATACATCCATCTGGGTATCGGCGAACGGTTTGATCGGTTTTGGCGTTGCCAACACTTCCACCTACCTGGGCTGCCTGCCTTCCGCTTCGGCAAATGGTGTCTTGGCTGCCTTCTGCACGGACCTGCGAACGGATCAAACGGGACAGGGTATTTTCTCCAGTACCACCGGGACCGGATCGAATCGCGTTTACAACCTGGAATGGCGCGCGGGCACCTTTTCCGGAAACCTGGCGGTGAATTTCACCATCCGGCTCTATGAAGGTCGTCCACGCATGGAGATTGTCTATGGCACCAATGCCGCGACCAGTACTGCCGGTACGGTGGGTATTCAGGAGAGTATGAGTAGTTATCTTGCTTATACTTGCTCGGCTGGCGTGGTCAGCAATGGATTATCCGTCGCCTTTGAGATGGTTTCCTGCCTGGAAACCAGTGTCGTCGAATTTGCGTCAGCCAACCAGACTATGCCCGAGCCTTTAACGAACATGGTCCTCTATCTGACCGTCAACCGCAGCGCCGGTCGAGTGGGCGACATTCAGATGGATTACGAGGTGGGAGCCAGCGGCAGCACGGCCACACCCGGCATCCAGTACCAGCCCGCCACGGGAACTTTATACTGGGCAGACAATGACACTGCGCCAAAAAACATTCCGGTCACACTTCTGGCAGAACACTACCCATCGGGAAATCGCACCGTATCTGTCTTGCTAAAAAATCCTGGCGGCTACGTTCAAGGCGGCGCTCAAACGAACTTGAACATTACGCTGCTGGATGATGATTCCGTCAGTAACACACCACCCGTCATCAACGTCGTGAATAGTGCAACGACGGAGGAAAATACACCCCGCACCATCCCCTTTGTGATTACTGACGCTGAGTCGCCTTCCGCTATGCTGCTGGTCACTGCCAGCGTCGTGGACACCACTCTGATCACCAACCTGACGCTGACTGGCGTGGGCAGCAACCGTTTTCTTAATATGTTCCCCGGAACCAACTGTAACGGCGGCACGCTCCTCACCATCACGGTGAGCGATGGCCTGGCCAGTCGCTCGACCAACATCGCGTTGACTGTGGTTCATGTGAACCAGCCACCTGTGGCTAATATCACCGCACCCGCTTCAAACACCACGGTTACCAACGCCAACGTGACCATCACCGCTGATGCCAGCGACCCGGAAGGGGCCTTATCGCGCGTTGAGTTTTACGGCGACGGCCAGCGGCTCGTCGTGATTTCCAATGCGCCCTATACCTTCTCGTGGTCCAACCTCGTTGCCGGTTACCACCAGGTTCAGGCGTGCGCGGTGGATACCGATAACCTGGGTAGCTGGAGCACGCCAGTATTCCTTCAAGTATCTGGCAACCTGACCAATCTGGTCAGTCCTGGCGCTTTATGGCGCTACCACGATCAAGGGGTGGACCTGGGTACCACTTGGGTGGCCACGAATTATTCCGATGACGCCTGGCCGCAAGGGCCTTCTCCACTGGGTTACGGGGATGCCAATGGTGTCTGGCCGGCCACCACCAATTCCTATGGACCCGATCCCAACAATAAATACCCGTCGGCATATTACCGCCGCGTCTTTCAAGTTACCAACGCCGCGCTCTGGCGAAGCCTGCTGCTCAACATTCAGCGGGATGACGGTGCCATCATTTACCTCAATGGCACAGAAATTTACCGTAACAACCTGCCCACTGGCACAGTGACGTACAGCACCTTGGCCACCACCACCATCAATGGGTCCGCTGAAACCAATTGGTATGCCACCAATGTGAGTCAGAGCTTGCTTTTTGAAGGTACGAATTGGTTGGCAGCGGTGGTGCATCAAAGTGCCGTCAACAGTTCGGATCTGTTTTTTAACCTTCAGCTTTCTGGGCAACAATTGCAACCACCCCCAAAAGTCACTTTGGGTGGCGGTACGAATGGCTTCAACTTTAGTTGGCCCGATTGGGCGGCAGGCCTCTCGCTTTGGTCCGCCACCAACCTGGCTCCCCCGGTGAACTGGACGTTGCTCACCAACGGCATCATCGTCAGCAACGGGCAGACCATTCTAAATCTCCCGCCCGAAACGCGACGCACCCGTTACTTCCGCCTGATTAGCCAGTGACAATAATTCGACGGCGGCGACCCTCGGCAGGATAAACAAAAAACCCGCTGACGCAAGCCAGCGGGGTTGTTTGTACCAAAAGCAGTTTAACGCTTGCTGAACTGGAAGCGCTTGCGGGCACCCGGTTGCCCGTATTTCTTGCGTTCCTTCATGCGTCCGTCGCGCGTCAATAATCCTTCACCGCGCAGCACCGCTTTGAACGTGGGATCCATGGACAACAGAGCGCGGGCAATACCCATGCGCACCGCGCCGGCCTGCCCCACCACTCCGCCACCGTCCACCTTGATGCGAAGGTCCACCTTCGCAGCGGTATCCGTGACCAACAACGGCTTCAGTGCGTGACCACGGTGATTTTCCACCGTGAAAAAGTTTTCCAGCGCCCGGTCATTGACCGTGATTTTTCCGGACCCCAGCGCAAGGCGCACGCGTGCCACCGAGGTTTTGCGGCGACCGGTCCCGAGATATTCCTGAATCTTTGCTTCTGACATAATCTGAATGGCTTGGGTTGTGAATGATTGATTAACCGGTGATCTTCATGACTTCCGGCACTTGCGCGGCATGCGGATGGGTGCCGCCTTTGTACACTTTCAGCTTGGTGAGCAGCACGCTTCCCAAACGGTTCTTGGGCAGCATCCCTTTCACCGCATGCATGACCAGAAACTCGGGATTGTGAGCGCGGATTTCCGCCGCGCTACGATGGCGCTCGCCACCTTTCCACCCGGAATAGGACATGTAATCTTTGGCCTCTTCCTTCTTGCCGGTCAGGCGTACTTTCTCGGCATTGATCACGACGACAAAGTCGCCCGCATCCAGGTGAGCCGTAAAAACGGGTTTATCTTTTCCACGCAGAGCGTTGGCCACTTGGACCGCCAAGCGGCCCAATACCACACCATTGGCATCCACAACGTGCCACTTGCGCTTTTCCAAATCAACTTTCGGCAAATATGTTTTCATCAGGACCTTCAATAAAATCAAGGAGCGGAGAAAGTATCAGACGGCACACGTTAGTCAATACACAATTCTAAAGAAATTTTATCGACCGGGACGAGCTGACTTCCCACCGCCCACCAATACACAGAACTTCTTCACAAACAATGGGTTACTTTCACCCGCTGGTCAGGAAGTCGTTTCGGCCGGGGTTGCGGTGGCGACCACCAAGGTCTTCGGAACAGCCGGTTTCGCCTCAGCCGGCGGCGCGACTTGAACGATTGCGGCGACGGGCGGAACCAGATCGCGCTTGGGGGTCGGTTTCCGTTTCACCACCTCACGCTTTGGCTTGGTAATAATAATCGTTCTTGTTTCGCTCTTCGCCACCGGCTTCGTTGGCGCCGGATTGGCTGGCTTGGGCAGGGACTTGACCGCTGGTTTGGCCGCCGGGACAGTCTTCCGCACCGCCAATGCCTGCCGCGCCGTGGCGAGTGCGACCTTGGCTTTCTTGATGGCTTTCTTGTCGTGTTTTGCCTGTTTCCGAGCCTGTTTCCATGCGGCTTTGGCACGCCGGGCGTTTTCCTTGGCGACTTTGGCTTTCTTCTCCGTCATGTTCAACTGTCGTTCGGCACTACGAATGAGACGCTGAAGCGACTCCACGGATGTTGTTTCAATCTGCACCATAAAAATTTACTCTGAATAGGTCTTGCCGTAACAAAAGTGGATGGCCGGGCCACTTGCGGCATGACGGTTCAATCAATAGCCTGTGAGCAATAATAATTATGTTGTGATAAAAAAGTGAGCGCATGGTACCCCCCTCACCCCACAAGTCGTCAAGATCAATACGCGCAAAAAAACTGAGGGGAAAGGAAGTCCGTCATAAAAAGAAGGCCGATTTTCAAACAGGACGAACCAGTGCTCGCGCGTCAATGCCATCTTCAATGCCATGATGATGATGGACTATCTGAGAGGACGTGATAAACATCCAAGGCTGCATCAAGCGCGTTGGTGCGTTACGAAAACCCCGAACCGCCGCTTCCAGCTTGAACCAAACCGAGCTTGATGCAGCCCTGATAAACATCAGTTTCCACAATTTTCCGCTTTTGATCGGGAGAAAAATAATGCATACTTTGCGTTGGTATGACGCGGGTTGTGGTTTTATGGATGCTCTGGCTGGGCTTTGCAGCGTCGAGCGTATTCTTCGCGCTGGCGGAGACTGCGCTTTTCTCGCTTGGCAAGTGGCAGGTTCGGCAGTTGGCGTTGCGACATCCGCTGCGTGGCGAGCTGGTGCAAAAGCTGCTCAGCGTCCCGCATGATTTGCTGGCCACGATTGTCCTGGGCAACACGTTCTCCAACGCCTTCATGGTGGGGCTGATCGTCTGGCTGACACCGCACAACGATTGGACGATCTACCTGGTCATGGCGGCGCTGTTCGCGCTGATTCTGCTGGGCTGTGAGGTGGCCCCAAAAACCCTGGCCGTGCGTGACCCTGTGCGATGGGCGTTATTAGTGGCACCCACGGTGCAATGGCTGCTTCGTGGTAGCCGCCCCTTCCGACGGATCGCACAGGGGCTGAATGATTTGATCGTGGCCATCGCGGCCCGGCGTGCCATCAAGCCACACACCGGCGTGACGGAAGAGGAATATCAGGAACTCGTGGAAATGGCGTTTCAGCAAGGTTCACTGGGCGCCTCGGAAAAAGAAATCATTCTGCAAATTATCGCGCTGGATCGCAAAACCGCCCACGATGTCATGCGACCGCGCTCCCAGATGGCCTGCATTGCCGACGACTTGAGCGTCGAGGGTATGATCGCTGCCGCGCGCAAGTACCGGCATAAACGACTGCCCATTTATGATGAAACTCCGGACACCATCGTGGGCATTCTGAACACCCAAGCGCTGCTTTTAAATCCCGGCGTGGATTTGGCGGAGGTGATCGAGTTCCCGTCGTGCGTGCCGGGCTCCATGAACCTGCTGCAACTGTTCAAAAGCCTGCAAAAGCAGCAACGCGGTCTGGCCATCGTGCTCGATGAATTCGGCGGCACGGCGGGAGTGGTTTCCATGGAGGATATTCTGGAAGAAGTCGTGGGGGAAATTCGCGGAGAAGTCGAGCCGCAAGGGTTTGTGATGGAAAAGCTGGGAGAGGGCCGCTGGCGAGTCAACGGCACGATGCGGCTGGATGATTTTCGACGGGAATATCCGGCCTTGAATGATTATCCCGGGGTGGACACCCTCGGGGGACTGGTCTGCGCGCTGGCCGAAGTGGTACCCGGCGAGGGGGAGATTTTTCAACATCATGGCTTACGGTTAAAAGTGCTGGTGGCTGACGAACGTCGTGTGCGTGAACTGCTCGTGGAAACAATCGGACGGACACCGAAAGGAACCGCCGCATGAAAATACCCCTGCTGTTTGCCCTGTTTTTCTTCAATGCGCTGGCGTCGTTTCTGCTCTCCGGGATGGAAGCGGGGGTACTGGTGCTGAATCGGATGCGCGTCCGGCAATTGGCACGCAAAGGGCATCAGCGGGCCAAGCTGCTGCATACCTTCCTGGAAAAACCGGAGCACTTCCTGTGGACAATCCTGGTGGGCAATACGCTGGCAAATTTCATCATCATCACCTTGGTGGTCGGGGTGCTGATCCATCAATTCAATGAGCGTCCGGCGCTGCTTCTGGTGGTGTTTATCCTGTTGGTGTTCCTGCTCTACGCCGTCTGTGATCTGCTGCCTAAAATGCTGTTCCGTGCTTTTCCCAACCGTTTATGCATGATCACCGCGCCCTTGTACCAGTTTATGGCCACCACCCTGGCACCCTTGGTCGGCCCGTTGCAAGTGCTCACCAACCATCTGTCCCACTGGTTCGGAAAGCAGGGTTTCACCGTCAGCCTGTTCGGCCATCGCGACGAATTGCGCCTGATGATGCAGGAATCCGCCCCCGCCCTCTCCAGCGAAGAGCGCCAAATGATCAAGCGCGTGCTCGAACTGCAAAACATCACCGTGAGCCAGATTGCCATTCCGCTCGACCGCACTGTCACCGTGACCACCACCACCCCGATGCGGGAAGTCATGGAAATCTGGCGTGAAAAAAAGATCAACCGCATTCCCGTGCGCGACGCGGGCGGCGGCACCCGCCAGATCGCCGGCATCATCAGCCTGCGGGCAGTCTTGTACCGGGAAGACGTGCAACCCGACCGCCCGGCCAGCCAATATGTGAAGCCGGCGATGTATTTGGACGAGGATACCCGCCTGGAAGTGGCGCTGGGGCGGCTGCAACGCAGCGGGGAACGCATGGCCATTGTGCTCGCGCGGGATAAACGCGAAATCGGGGTGGTGACGTTGCAGGACATTTTGCGCGTCGTGTTTGGCGAAGTGAGCATTTGACCTGAACGCATGGACGATAACGGACTCATCTTATTTTTGAAAGGGATGGCGGTTTTCACGCTCATCCTGCTCAATGGTTTTTTCGTGGCGGCAGAGTTTGCCTTCGTGAAGCTGCGGGATACCCAACTGGAGCCACTGATCCTCAAGGGGCATCGCCGGGCCAGCATCGCGCGCCGCATCATCCACAATGTGGAACAATGCCTGAGCGCCACGCAGTTGGGCATCACGCTGTGCGGGATGGGCCTGGGCGCACTGGTGTACCCGGTGTATGAAGCACTGCTCGCGCCGGTGTTTCTGTTGCTGGAGGTGCATTCCGAAGTGACCCGGCGCACCACCGCCATCATTTTCGGTTTTGTCATCAGCACGGTGTTGTTGATTGTGATTGGCGAATTGGTGCCCAAAGCCCTGGCCATTCGCAAAACCCTGCCCACCGCGCTGGCGGTGGCGAAACCATTGGAATGGTTTTTCAAGCTGACTTACCCCTTCATCTGGACGCTGAATCACCTGGCCAATTGGTTCCTGCTGCAACTCGGCATCCAGCCCGTGCCGCATGGTGCCGCGCACTCGGAAGAGGAAATCCGGCTGCTGGTTTCCTCCGCGCAACAACAAGCCGGCGCCACCAAGTTGGGCCGGGACATCGTGTTGAACGCATTGGAACTGCGGCGGCGCGTGGTGCGGGAAGTCATGCGCCCACGCCAGGAAATCACCGTCCTGAACACCGAAGCCACGATGGAGGAGTGCCTGGAGGTGGCGGATAAGACCCGATTTTCACGTTTCCCACTCTGCGAGCATGGCGACCTGGATCGCACCATCGGTGTCATCCACATCAAAGATTTGTACGCCATGCGCAAACGCGTGGCCACCGCCCGGGGCCTCATCCCGGTCAGCAAAAAAATCATCTATCTGCCACCCACGGCCCGGTTGGAAAGGCTGCTGGCTTTGTTCCTTGACCGAAAGCTGCACATGGCTGTGGTGGTGGATGAATATGGCGGCACCATCGGCATGATCACGCTGGAAAACATTCTCGAAGAGCTGGTTGGTCAAATCCAGGATGAGTTCGATCAGGAAAAACCGCTCTGGGTAAAAACTGACGTTCAAACTTGGGAGATCGAGGGGACGCTGCCACTGCATGAGCTGGCCGATCTCATTAATGAGCCGATGAGCGCCGAGGGAATTTCCACGGTGAGCGGCTGGGTCACCCAACGCCTGGGTGGTTTCCCGAGGGAAGACAACGTGGTGCCGGTGGGGCGCTATGAATTGCGCGTGCTGGAAGCGGATGCCACGCGCGTCGTCCGGCTGAAGGTCAGCCGGATTTCCGAGGCCAGCGCAACGCCGGAATCGGGCAATGCGAGCTGATGATCTGCAGGCTACCACCGCGTAGGCGATGCCGTCTGGAAGGTGTGGGCTTGAGCCATGATTCAACCCCGTTGGGGCGAACTGGAAAGCTTCTGCTCCATCGTTGAAACGGATAGTTCCGTCGGTTTACGCGGTGGCTGATTGGCCAACCAACCTTCCACCCCCAACGCCAGCAAGGCCAGGAGAAGAAACGGCAGGAAGGTGTCGAGCGACGATTGCATTTTGCGGGCTTCGGCGGCCACCGATTCGGCGTCTGAGAAATTACGAACCCCGTAGCTCAGGCCGGCCAGCGCCGGGACTTTATCGCTCGCAATAAACTGGCGCACGCCTTCCTTGCTGGAAGAACGCACCGCCACGCAGTACATTTTTTTCCCGGCGGTAACGGCATACACTCCGGTTCGCGGAAACACCGGGCGGTTGGCGGATTCGCCTTTCCATTCAATCACACTGCCGGAGATGGTCTTGATTTCCATCGCCGGAGAATCCTCGGGCACCTGCACCAAACGCTCACCCGCCACCAGCGACACAATGAGGTCGGGCATCTCTTCACCCGCCAGTGCCATATTTTGCAATAGCGCCAGGCTGCCGCCTTTCAGCGGCAGTGTGCTCCAGGTTGGGTCCATGGCTACACCGCTGTAAAACACCGTGCCCTTCCCTTTTTTACGTTGCGCGAGCAACACCCGCCCATCCTCCAACCCCATCAACGGATTGACCTGCTCGGTAACTTTCAAGGGCAGAAACTTGAACGCCTTGAGGCCGCGCAAAACGAGTTCACCGCGGGTATTGCGCAGATCGGCATACACCGGCGCATCCGGTTTGAAGGCGAGCATGGGCAAACCTTGCTCCAAGGCGATCAATGGTTCAGTGCTGGCGCCAATCCAATCCGTAGCCCCACGCGCCGGATCAGCAGAACTAGTGGACGGAACGATCAAGACGTTGCCGCCCTGCTCAATAAAGTTCTGCACCGTTTGCCGCTCCGCCTGGCGTGCGGGCAGGTTGTGCCAGGGAATCACGAGCAACACCGGTTTGCGGTCCAAAATCGCATCGTTCATGGCCGCCGGTTCAACGTAATCAGGGACGAGGCCGGTGAATTTACCGTCGCCGGAAGGCGACAACGCAGTGGGAAGTAGTCCGAACTCCTCGCGCGCCCCGATGAACAGCGCCAGGCGTTTATCCATGCACGAAAACGCCAGACTGGCTTTGTTATCCGCCGCAAAACTGTCTCCTTCAAACCAGACGTTGACCCAATGCAGCCCGGGATTGAGCGGATCGAGCAGCATGGCGGCTGATTTTTCCGAGCGCGCCGGAATATTGAACTCGGTCAGCCCCTTATTGCCTTGATCATCAGACCAGTTAAGCCGTCCGCGCACTTCCAACTCGCCAGCATTGGCCAGATCCAGGGTGAGGGGAATTTTGCGGCCAGCGAGAATCTTGCGTTCAGGCAGGCGCACCCCAACCAGACTGGCATTACCCTCACGATCCGTTTGGGTGGGGATGCGATGTACAATCACCACCGTCCCCGCGCGGGGATTGCGCAGGCTGACGGATTTGGTCCATTCGACTTCTTGAAGGTCGGAAAAAATGTGAATTTCATAACGGGTGGCGGCACTGCTTTCCAACAGGGCGACGGCGCGGGACAATGCCTGGGCAGCGGAACCGGAAGCCTCCGTCTCCTTGATGTGCGAGAGTCCCGTTTTTAAAGCGGTTTTATCCGCAATCAAGCCCGGCGGCAACGGCACCGAAACGTCCTCCACCAACAGCACAATGCCGGCGGAATCCTTGGGTTGCAGGCTGGCGATCAATGCCTGAGCCCCATCCACCGCAACTTTCAACTTGGTCTGTTCGCCTTTGAACCTGCCGCTCATCGAACCGGAGTTATCCACCATGACCACCATGGCAATGCTTCCGCTGGAACCCGCGCCAAACCAAACGATTTTGCTCAGCGCCAACAGCAGGAAAAGAATGAGCAGGGTGCGCAGGAGCAGGATGAGGTATTCCATGATCCGACGACGCGAACTGAGCTTGGGGTCAATCCGGTGAAAGAACATCAGCGATGGAAATGGGCGCGGACGTTTCTTGATGCGGAAAAACAGGTGAAACAGAATGGGCAGCGATGCCAACGGCAGCAGCCAGAGAAAGAGCTGATGGATGATCGTAAAACTCATGGCCTCAGCTTCTGGTCACCCGCATGTGCATGGTATCCTCGATGGATTTGCGGGTCTCCACGAGATGATAATCCGCCAGGCAATCCATGCAGCCCTTGCTCAACCGCTCGATAAACCGCTGCACCTCGTGCGCATAGGCGTCGCGAATTTCATCCGCCTGCACCACCAGTTTATGGCTGGTCTCCAACTCCTTGAGTTCCACCAATCCCGCAAACGTAAGGCGAATTTCCGCCGGGTCGAGCACATGCATAACGGTGACTTCATGGCCATTATGGTGCAGGTGCCGGATGCCGCGCAACGTGCCAGCAGTATCATTCAATAGGTCGGAAATGAGAATAATCAGGCTGCGCGACTTGACCTGCTCAGCGACCTTATGCATGGCTTCTTCAATCTTGCTGCGCCCGGACGGCTGGATGTCTTCGAGGCCAAGCAATAGCGGACGCAACCCTTCAAGGTTCCCGGTCGGCTGGAACATCCGATGAATATCATCGTTGAAAAACATCATCCCCACCGAGTCACTCTGGGAAACCAGGACATAGGCAAAACTGGCCGCCAAATAGCAGGCGTAATCCATCTTGGTATGGATGCCTTCGTCCTTGAAATTCATGCTCTCCGAGGTGTCCAGCAGGACAAAGGCGCGCATGCTGGTTTCCTCTTGGTATCGGCGAATCACATAACGATCCGTGCGCGCATACACCGCCCAGTCAATCAGGTTGGGCGGATCGCCCCGGGTATATTCACGGTAGTCCGCAAACTCCACGGAGGAACCATGATGCGGCGATTTATGCTGCCCTTGGCGCCCGCCTTCCATGGGACGGCGCACCGAGATTCCGCTGTTGCGCAAGCGGTCGGCCAATTCCGGCGGCAGAAATTTATAGGCGGCGGTTTTCACCCGGCATCGCTCACTTGGAATAATCCGGTTCCTTGACCGTTTCGAGGAGCTTTTTGACGATGTCGTCCGTGTTGACGCCTTCGCTGGCGGCGGCAAAGTTACAGAAAATACGGTGGCGCAGCACTGGCAGGGCATGCACGCGCAAATCAGCGCACGAAACACTGAACCGGCCTTGCATCAGGACACGAGCCTTGGCAGCCAGCAGCAGGTATTGGCCGGCACGCGTTCCCGCGCCCCACCGCACCCAACGCTTGATAAAGTCCGGAGCCTCCTCGCCATCTGGACGGGTAGCACGGATTATCCTCATGGCATACAGGGCCACGTGTTCACTGACCGGCACCTGCCGCACCAAATCCTGGAATTCCATGATGCTCGCACCATCCAGCACTTGTTCGATGGTCCACTTGACCTCACGCGTCGTCTCCAACAACACCCGCTGCTCGTCTTCCAAATCAGGATACCGCAAGTGTACGCAAAACATGAAGCGGTCCAACTGCGCTTCTGGCAACGGATACGTGCCTTCCTGCTCAATCGGATTTTGGGTAGCGAGCACCATGAACGGATTTGGCAGATCCATGGTCTGGCCCGACGCGGTCACGCGCCGCTCTTGCATCGCTTCAAGCAACGCTGCCTGGGTCTTCGGCGGCGTGCGGTTAATTTCGTCCGCCAGTAGCAGGTTGGTAAAAATGGGCCCCTTGTGGAATCGAAAACTGCGCCGCCCCGTCACCGCGTCTTCTTCCAAAATATCCGTGCCAGTGATATCCGAAGGCATCAGGTCCGGGGTGAATTGAATACGCTTGCTGTCCAACGCAATGGCGGATCCCAGCGCCTTGACCATAAGGGTTTTGGCCAGCCCAGGCACCCCAATCAACAAACAATGCCCGCGCGCAAACAACGCCGTCAAAATTTCATCCAATACCGGCTTCTGCCCAATGACAATCTTGCCAATCTCGTCCAGAATACGCTTATGTGCAGCATTCAACTTGGCAATGGACTCGGTCGGATTGTCGAGCTTGATTTCCCCGCCTAGCTTGACCTCCATCGGTTTAACTTCCGGCGCCTTGGCGGGCGGCGGGGTGGGTGGCTTCGGTGCAGTTGCCGCCACTGTGGGCTCTGGTACCTTGCCGGTCTCGGCTTTGGCAAGCTCCGGCTTCGGTTCCGGTTTACTTTCCGTAACCATCGGTGGTGGCGGTGTTGGTTCGCTGCTGGCAGGTTTGGTCTCGGGGACTGGCTCGCTCCCCTTGATTTTCACCTTGATCGGAGTTGCCTTGGCGCTTTCCGCCGGTGCCTCAGCCACAGAAAAGGTAAATTCAACTTCGCCCAGGCTGAACACTGCGCCTTCGACCAACGGCATTGAACGGACCACCTGTCCATTTACCAGAATGCCATAGGTGCTGCCGTCATCCTGCAAGGTGAATTTATCGCCTTCCCGCACCACCACCGCATGATGGCGGGACAGGGATTGGGCGGGAATCCAGAGATCATTGGCCTCGGAGCGGCCAATCCGCGTGCGATCCTTCAGGTTCACCTGCGTCACCCGATCATTCAATTTGTATTTAAGGCTGGGCATAAATTTTGGTTAGCGTAAGCAACTTTTGAAAAAAAAGCAAAGGCTCTGTTTCGTTGCACGAAACCGAGCCTTGATAAAGCGAACCCAACAGACCGATATTTAACTCGCATTGCTTCACCATCTGTCGTAACCGTCGAGCAAGGAGACTGGCAAATCCGAAATCCGAAATCCGAATTCTTTGGGTCCGCCTCCTTACCTCGGCGGCTACGCGGTGCGGGTTAATGCGTCATCGTGTACATCACCATGTTCACGCCAAGCTGGGCGGCGGATTCGGGATCGTACCCTTTGGCCAGAGGATGATCCATACCCTGCCAGCCCATCTCGATATCAAACGGACTGTAGATCACCTTGATGTCACCGCCAATGGTGATGCCTTCCAGCAACGGAGATTTGAGATCCGGCATCAAACGCTGGACCGCCGGAGTATAATGTACTTCGCCAATCTTATAGACGGAGCTATACAACGGATGGCTGGGCGGGATGACTTTTAGCTCGGCATCCGGCAAAATACGGCGCAACTCGCGCTTGGCCGCGATATCAAACGTGCGCAACCCCAAACCGTTGTTGACGAACAAGGTGCCGCCGCGATTGAGAAACTGGCGGATGCTGCTGACGGCGGCATCATCCAGATAGAAATTATCCAAGCCGGTCAGGTACAAGAAGGTGTACGAGGAAATATCATCCTTGCCCGGCAACACCGGCACCCGTTTGAGGCTGACTTTGATGGACGTATCCTGGCGCATCCGGCGCAGGAGCGCGGCAGCACCGCCAGAATGCACGTTCCAAGCACCCTCATGTTTGATCTGGGCAAACACGAATTCATCCGTGGGATGCTTTTCATCCAGCGTACCGAATAACTCCGGTTTGGAGGATTCGCGGGCAACGTTGGCATAACCGATGGCATACGAGACAATGTTCACGCCCAATTTGTTGGCGGAGGGGATATCGTAATAAACGGCCTGTTGAAGGAACGGCACCTCGCGGTCATCCCAGCCGCAACCCATGCCATACTTGGAGAGCAACACACCAATGCGAGAATTGATGTAAAGGCCCTCCAGCATCGGCTTGTCGGAGGTATTGTTCTTGGGATACTTCACTTTATCCACGTCGGTCATCATGTGGTACACCGGGTGGTCATACGGCATCTCGCGCCAGGGGATTTCCGGGAAGGCCTGTTCCATGGACTTCTTGAACGAGGTATAGAAATACGGCGAACCGGCTATGTTGTCGGCGATGATCATGCCGCCTCGCAGCACATAATTACGCAGTTGTTCCAACTGTTTCTCAGAAAACTTGAGGGTGCGACTCCCGCTGAAGAACAATACCGGGCTCTTGATGGGATCCCAGTGAAACGCGGACAAGCTCATGGCCTCCGAACCATAGGGGGTGCCGACGGTACCGCTGGCTTTCTGCATGATCTGCTGCAAGTCGGCCGGGCACTGGTTCCAATCCGCAACCTGGGCGGCACGACCATTCTCGAACTTGTATTCGGCGGTGTCACCCCAGATGACCTTGGTGAGCAGTTTGGGGGGAGAAGGATCGCGTTTGCGCTCAGAACGACGCAACGGGGTAGCCGGCAAAGGCAGTGGTGCCACGCCTTCACCACCGTTGATGCGCCGCGGGGCAGCCTGAGGGGGGGGACCTAACGGCACTAACCATTCATTCTCACCAGCCAGCAACTCAAGGCCAGTCAATACAACCAACGCCAAGGCAATGCGCTTCTTCATAGTTTAGTCGGTTCGGTCTAAATGCACTGTGAAACTATCCCCTTTGACGCTTAAAAGCAAGTATTATATTCACAGTTTGACGCAGTAACAGGGCTGCATCAAGCTCGGTTTGGTTCACGCTGGAAGCGGCGGTTCGGGGGTTCCCATGGCCGCGGAATTACCCGCAAGAAAGTGAATCCATTTAAGCCGATTCCCTCAGCCGGATAATGATATCCTCTCCCCGAGGGAGAGGATATAGGTGAGACTTCCCCGAACAGCAGAATTTCGCTCTTTGAACCCATGAACCTGGAAGTGAGGGTTCGTGGGGAGGGGTACGGAACCACAGACCCTGCCCACCTCGTAGTATTCGTAACGCACCAACGCGCTTGAGGCAGCCCTGACGTGGTAATGGCTTGCCAAACATACGTTTTCAAAGGATCATCGGGCACCATGAAAACACACACATCAACCTCCCGACGGTCTTTTCTGGGCCTGACCGCCGCCACGCTGGCTACCGTTAGCATGGTAGGTATTGCCAAATCTGCCACGGCTGAAAAAACGCGACTGCCCATCGGGTTCATGGGCGTGACCCATTCGCATGGATTGGAGAAGCTCAAAGTGATCATGGCGTCGCCCGATTACGAACTGGTTGGGGTATGTGAACCGGACGAAGCGGCCCGCACGCTTTGCGAGAAACTGGGAGCCAAACTGGTCACGCAAACGGAACTGCTGGAACGAAGCCAGGTGGTGGCCGTGGAATCGGCAGTGCGTGATCATGCGCGGCAGGCAATGCTGGTCCTGAAAGCGGGCAAACATGTTCACGTGGAAAAACCGGCGGCCACCAACTTGGAGGATATGCGGACCCTGATCGCCTTGGCGAAAGAGAAAAAACGTCTACTCCAGTGCGGTTACATGTGGCGTTATCATCCCGGTCTGAACGCCATGCTGGAAGCCATGCGGCAAGGCTGGCTGGGGGACGTGTTCCTGATCCGGGCCAGCATCGTCAATTCGCTGCCTGCCGTCCGCCGGGGTGAATGGGCGGAGTTTGCGGGTGGCTCCATGTTTGAACTGGGTTCCCACCTGGTGGATGCCACCGTGCGGTTCCTCGGCAAACCCAAATCCGTGACGCCGTTCCTGCGGCGGCATGGCCGGTTCAATGACGACTTCAAGGACAACAACGTGGCAGTGCTGGAATTCGACTCCGCCATGGCGGTCCTCACCAATACGTCATTGCAGGGAGCGTCCACCCCGGCACGCGCGTTTGAAGTGCTGGGCACTCGTGGCTCAGCCATCCTCCAGCCCATCGAGCCACCAGAACTCAAGTTCGATTTTCTGGCGGCAGTGGGGCCATACCAGAAAGGCCGGCAAACCGTGCCGCTCACCTACCGGCGTTACGAAGCGGATTTCGTGGAGTTGGCTGCCGCGATGCGCGGCGAACGGGCATTGACGGTTTCCCTCGACCAGGAATTGCTGGTGCAGGAAACCGTGCTGCGCGCGAGCGGCATGTTGTGAAATAAGTGATGGACGCTTCATTGACGCATTCCGGGTTTGCATCCGGCGATTTTTCACGGCAGACTCCGGCTGCAACATGAAAACAAACATGACACACTTTGTTCGTTACAGTGTAATCGCCGCACTGGTCGGTATTGCTCTGGCACTCCAAGCCGCGCAACGCCCCAATATCCTGTACATCATGTCGGATGACCATGCAGCGCATGCAATCAGCGCCTATAGCGGCGGGCGTCTGAACCAGACTCCCAATCTGGATCGCATCGCCAAAGAGGGCGTGCGGTTCGACGCGTGTTTTGTCGTTAATTCCATCTGCACCCCCAGCCGCGCCACGATCCTGACCGGCAAGTACAGCCACCTAAATGGCTGCCCGACCTTCAACCGTCTGGATGGTGCGCAACCGACTGTCTCGAAGTTGCTCCAAGCCGGCGGCTACCATACCGGCATGATTGGTAAATGGCACTTGGGCAGTGATCCCACCGGCTTTGATTATTGGAATATTCTCCCCGGCCAGGGGCGATACAACGATCCCATCTTTTATGATAAAGCGGGTGCGCGACTCTATCCCGGGTATGTCACGGATATCACCACCGATCTGGCGATTGGCTTCATCACGAATCGCCCTCTGGATAAGCCGTTTTTCCTGATGTGCCATCACAAAGCGCCCCACCGGGAATGGACCCCGGATGAAAAACACCGCAAGCAGTTTGAAAACAAGGTCATCCCGGAATCCCCCACCCTGTATGACGATTATGCCACGCGCACCGATGCCCTCCACGAACAGGAACAGTCCGTGTTTCGCGACTTGACACGGCGCGACCTCAAATTAACGCCCCCCGAGGACCTGAAAGGCCCGGCGCTGGCCAAGTGGTACAACACCAAACCCATGGAAGTGGAGATCGAGGTGGATGGCAAAAAGAAAACCCTCACCGGCGATGCCTTGAATAAATGGAAATACCAACGGTATCTGCAGGATTACCTGGCCGTGGTGCAAAGCGTGGATGATAACGTGGGACGGCTCATGGAGTACCTGGAGAAAAACGACCTACTAAAAAACACTGTGGTTATTTACACCAGCGACCAGGGCTTCTTCCTCGGTGATCATGGGCTGTACGATAAGCGCTTCATGTACGAAGAATCGTTGAAGATGCCGTTCATGGTGCGCTGGCCGGGAATCATTACCCCCGGCAGCGTTCAGAAAGCCATCGCCATCAACCCCGACTTTGCCCCGACGTTCCTCGACATCGCCGGTCTGGCCATCCCGTCCGACATGCAGGGCCGCAGCCTGGTACCCCTCTTCAAGGGTGAACCGCCTGCGGACTGGCGCGCGGGCATGTACTACCGCTACTACCACGACCCCGGTCATCATAATACCCGCGCGCATTACGGCATCCGCACGGACACCCATAAGCTTATTTATTTTTGGAAAAAGGACCAATGGGAATGCTTCGACATGATCAAGGATCCGATGGAATTGAAAAATATCTACCAGGATCCGGCTGCCCAACCCATCGTTGCGAAGCTCAAGGAACAACTGTATCAGCTCAAAAAGGAGTTGAAGGACGAGGATCAATTTGCTGCCCAGCAACCTCCCGACGGAGTGGATGGTCCCCCACCCGCCTGGGCACCGGACTTTACTCCCCCACCAGGAACCGTCCTCCCAGGAGCGGGCAAGAAGAAGCAGGCTGGGGCTGGCAGTCAATAATCTGAAGCCGAGGCAGTATTTTCGAGAATCCATGAACGCCGCCGTCATTGTTGCCGCGGGCAAAGGCACCCGCATGGGGCCAGACCGCGATAAGATATTTCTGGAATTGGCCGGACGCCCGGTCATCGCCCATACGTGGAACCGCTTTGATAGCGCACCTTGCATTGACACCATCGTCCTTGCCGTGCGCGAGGGAATGCAGTCTGCCTTCCAAGAGATTGCCGCCCAATACGGATTCCGCAAACCGTACCAAATCATCGTGGGCGGCAAGGAACGCCAAGACTCTGTGTGGAATGGCATTGCGGCTTTACCAGCCGGGACGGATCTGGTGGCCATTCATGATGGTGCGCGCCCTTGCGTCACCCATGCGCTCATCGCTGCCACCTTGCAGGCCGCCCGTGAAACCGGGGCGGCAGTAGCCGGACAAAAAATCACGGACACCATCAAAGAGACCGAGGACGGTTCAGTTATCGCCCGCACCGTGGACCGTTCACGGCTTTGGTCCGTGCAAACGCCGCAGAGTTTCCGTGTGACCGTGATCAAGCAAGCCATCCGCACCGCCAAAGCGCAAGGACTGAACCTGACGGATGACACCGCGGCCTGTGAACTCATCGGCCAGCCGGTGCGGTTGGTGGCGGGTGAATCGCCCAATCCCAAAGTAACCGTGCCATCCGATCTGCCCTACATTGAATTGTTGTTGAAAAACGGCTGAAGACCGCCAAATCATTCCGCGTTGAATATCGGCAGAGTGCGCTATATTGGGTCTGGCAACTAATTTACTGACTCGATAATGCCTGATGCAAATCCAAATCAAACTCCAGTCCCTGTAGAATGGCTGGTAAGCGGGATGACGTGCAATAACTGCGCACGGCACGCCCAGGAAGCGTTGGCGGCAATCCCCGGAGTAGCTGGCGTCACCGTGCGTTTGGAAGCCGGCACCGCAACCATCCGCTGGCAACCATCCGCGACGCCGGATGAAAACTTGGTCCGCCAAGCGCTTCGCCAGGCCGGGTTTGACGGGAAACCAGTGGTGCATGCAGCGGGAAATTCGGCACCAAAAACCAAGCCCACTGCCATGAATGGCTGGCAGGTGAATGTGTTATTGGGTTCCACCGTCACCGTCATCTTGATGGCCTGCGAATGGGGACTGGGCGTTGGGATGCAGCGCTGGTTCCATTGGCTGGCCTTTGCGCTCGCGTTACCGGTCCAGTTGGTTTGTGGCGCGCGCTTTTATCAGGGAGCCTGGCGGCAGCTTAAAGCCGGCCACTCGAACATGGATACCTTGGTATCCCTGGGTTCCACGGTGGCGTTTGCCTATAGCGTTTGGGGATTAGTCCAGGGCGGGACGCCGCACCTGTTCTTCCTGGAATCGGCAGCCATTATCACGCTGATCAGCATCGGCCATTGGATTGAGGCGCGCGCCAGCGCCAAGGTCGCTAGCGCGCTTGAGGCGATGCTGCACTTGACTCCTGCCACCGCCCGCCGATTGCAAAACATGACCGAAACCGAGGTGCCGGTGGCAACGTTGCAAATGGGCGATTCCGTGGTGCTCAAGCCCGGTGACCGAGTTCCCGTGGATGGCACGGTGGCCTTTGGCGGTTCCGCCGTGGATGAATCCATGCTCAGTGGGGAATCCCTGCCCATAGACAAAAACCGGGGGGATAAATTATACGCGGGCACCCTCAATCAGAGTGGCCGGCTGGTCATGCGGGTGACGGCCACGGGCGAAGCGACCGCGCTGGCCCGCATCATCACGGTGGTCGAACACGCCCAGCAGAGTCGCGCGGCCATCCAACGGCTGGGGGATCGCGTAAGCAGCGTATTTGTGCCAGTCGTTATTCTCATTGCACTGGCAACCGCCGCACTCTGGTTTTGGAATGCCGCCGGGATGCACACCGTGCAGCAGTGGGCGTCGCAATTTCTTTGGGCGGCCGAGCCCCACGGGAACATTTTTGCCGCCGCCATCATGCATGCGGTGGGGGTATTGATCATCGCTTGTCCGTGTGCCATGGGCTTGGCTACGCCGGTCGCCATCATGGCTGGCACCAATGCCGCCGCGCGCCGCGGCATCCTGATCCGGGATGGTCAAGCCCTGGAAAAATCCGGCCACATCACCGCCGTGCTGTTCGATAAAACCGGCACCCTGACCACCGGCAAAGTAAGCGTCGCCGCCGTGCAGGATTTGCGCGCAAAGGACGAACGCACCGTGCCAGTGGAAACCCTGGCCGCGTCCTTGGCTCAAGCCTCCACCCACCCGCTGAGTCAAGCCGTGGCCCGATTATTAACCTCCCCTGCCCTCGCATTAAACGACTGGCGGGAAATTCGCGGGTGCGGCGTTCAAGCGGTGACGGCTGCCGATCCGGCACTAACGCTTCGCCTGGGTTCGCTGAGTTGGCTGGCCGAGAATGGCGTGGAACTGGCACCCGCCCAGTCCTTCACGGATACCTGGAGCCAACAAGGCGCTTCCCTGTTGGGGCTGGCCAGGGGAAATCAGTTGCTCGGCATCATCGCCCTGAGCGATACCCTTAAACCGGCTGTGGGGGACGTGGTCCGATTGCTGACCATCCAAGGGAAAAAAGTATTTCTAGTAACCGGTGATCATGCGAGCACGGCCACTGCGATTGCCCGGGAGGCCGGAATCCCGGCGACGAATGTCTTTGCCGGGGTGCGGCCTGAAAACAAGGCACAGATTGTCAGCCACCTCCAGCAACAGGGAGAACGGGTGGCCTTCGTGGGCGACGGCATCAATGACGCCCCGGCCTTGGAGCACGCCGACCTCGGCATCGCGGTGAGCCGGGCCTGCGATGTCGCTCGCGACGCGGCGGACATCGTACTCATCAAGTCCGATCTGCACGGCATTCCCGAGGCGCTGGACTTGGCGCAAGCCACCTTGCGCACCATCAAGCAGAACCTGTTCTGGGCGTTTTTTTATAATGCCGCCGCCGTGCCGCTCGCCGCCTTGGGATTCTTCAACCCCATGGTCTGCGCCGCCGCCATGGGCCTATCGGACATCGCCGTCATCGGCAACGCCCTGCGATTAAACCGGCGGCATTTTCTCACGCCACCTAAAGCATGAATCATGAGTTGACTTGTGTGCCACTTTGATGCTCATTGCGATCATGACAGTGACGATGACATCACGCCAGACGCCAAAGCGGGAGCGGTTAGTGGCCCGTGTTTCCGCCGAAGATAAGGCGATTATCAGCCAAGCGGCGGCCATTGCCGGCCAATCGGTTGGCAGTTTCATCCTGTCGGAAGCGCGAAAAGCCGCCGTGCAGACCCTGGATACCCGCCAGCGCATCCTGCTGAATGCCGAACAGTCGCGTCGGCTGGTCGAAGCCCTCCTCGCGCCACCACGTCCGCCCACCAATCGGATGAAGCGCGCACTGGAACTCTACCGCAAAACGGTGATCTCCGATGTCAACGCTTGAAGCGTGCCGTTTCATATCTGGCTCTTTTGGAAATGGAACAGGATTTCCGACATGGGCAAATTAAGGCGCGTCGCTCATGCCGGCTCGGCAGAACCGTTGGTCGGCGAAGGCATCGCGGCACGCATCAAGACAACATTGTTCTCAGAAGTGGCATCGTAATCCAATTCCCAAGAATCCCCTAATTCGCCAATCCCACCGGTCTTGTCGTCGTAGATGTAGAGTTTCCAAATACCGTAGGGATTGATACTGACCCCAGCTTGTAAAGCGGAAGGTTGTTTTCATCGTCGCCATCGTCGCCAGAGCAGTCCGCCGAAAACGGCCAACCCGCCAAACACCGCCCCCCCCGGCTCCGGCACGGGGGTGAAGACAAGGTTATCCATGTACCATTGTTTGGAGGGAATATCCACTCGCAACAAGTTTTCGGCAAAGCCGCCATCAAATAGGAAAGTCTGCAATGATGTTGAGCCACCACCGGCGGTAGTAAACGCATTTGTGACAACCGAACCATCACTTTTGAAACCATTAAAAACTATTGTCACTGGTGTGTACGAGGGAAGATAGATGGACCCTAAATCCACTGACGATAAACCAAAAGTGGTTTCATTAGTGAGGCTGAAAGTAATGACATCTGGAAGATTAGGGGCACCATTAAAACGCAAAAGTGGCGTGTTACTATACGTTGCAAATTTGACGCGGTAAAGATCATGATATGGTTGTTTTGGAGCAGGTGCAGTCTCCCTGACCCACATGCCGCGTTCATAATAATTTCCCACTACTATGGGAGAGCCCCCCCATGGGGTATCGAAGGTCATGACTTCACCTTGAGCGGCGGGTATTCCCGCAGTAGTGATGAAACCAAACAGCAAGGACCTCAGCCAAACACTGGCCACCATCTTACCAAGAGAACGTGCATGTACATCATTCATATATTCAACCACCGGTTGTTCAACCCGGTCATGTCGCCTTGCTTTCAGGTTTGCGCCGTTGACATCCCCGCCAGGCACCGAAGCCCAATATGCCCAACGCTACAAGCGCACCTGTCCCCGGCTCCGGCACGGGAGTGAATACCAGGTTGTCCATGGCCCAGACTTTAGAGGGAATATCCACCCTGAGCAGATTCTCGGAAAACCCCCCATCAAAGGTAAAGGTTTCAAATACCCGTGAACCATTACCTGCAGTGGTAAAGGTATTAGTAATCGCCAATCCATCCATCTTATACCCGATAAATTCGATCGCGAGAGTTCGGGCTGCTCCAGCATAGATGTCCGCCAAATCTACCGATACAAGGCCAAATGAACTGCCATTAGTCAGGCTAAGCCTCACGAAATCAGACATGACATCGTAACAGTTAAATTGAATATGCGTGGTTGTATTATTTGCATGTTGGGGATAGAGCGCCTCATTCACAGCGGACATCATTGTATATGGTGTTTCAGGTGGCAGCGGTGGCCCACCAATGACTTGGAACTGAAGACCGCTTTCGATGTAATGCATGAAAGACCCCCTGTTTTTTGCTGCCTCAAAGTCAACCACCACTGCACCGGAAGCACTGGTGCCATAGACTAGCAAGGTCACAGCCCATAACAACCCTCTGAATAGTGGGCCGGTGGAGCGTTGACATTGATTCATTGGCGGCTTCGGATTCTGATTAGTATTCATATCGTCACCTTTCACAGGTAAAACAAAGCATCATTCATGCCGAATGGCGGATTTGCTAGGGATTACTCCCAAACAGGGTCAGGTTATTGATCATGGGATATTGATTCGTGGCCTCACGACTCAAACTCAGGCGGAACTCGATATATCTGCCAGCCACATTGGTGAACGCGACGTTGTTGGTCACCGGCAGAAACGCCCCGGATAGCGCACCGCGATCATCATTCGCCCGCACAAACACGTTAATTTCACACCCATTAGTCAACGCGGCATTCCAGGAGATCAGGTTCCACTTCAACCCATTCACCTGGCTATCATGAATGACGGTCCAATAACCTTTGAACGGCTGTAACGAAGGATTCACCACCCGGTTATTCAACCCGGTCATGTCACTGTAGTTATAGGGATGAGCGGGATTCTGATAATCCAAGGTGTGCCCATTGCCATCCCCCAAATGTACCACCCTATCCACCGCGCCGAGACGGTTGGTCAAGCCATCCCTCACCACTTGCGGCCCCGCATTCGGATCAATCCGCATCACATTGTCCGAATAGAAACTGCTCACCCAAATATTGCCATCGGCTGCCACCGAAACACCCGTTGGCCCCAGTCCCACTTGGGCAAAATCATTGGTGGCAAATGCGGTTTGGGGTGACGCGGTTGCCGTCTCTTTCCACTGGAGACGAATCTCTGGATTTCCCCCCGTGTTCTGGTATTCCAAAGTGATGCGGAAGTTGCTGTTCCACGTAATATCCCCGCTCAATTCCAGCACGCCGGGGTCCGGGCTGGTCCAGTTATCCAGATACACCCAGGAATTGTTGTCCAGGTCAGTGATTTTAAGCCGGTATCCGGCTCCGGCATTCGCACTTACATAGAAGGTGTATTCCACGTCGTTGGTGAGGTTGGCCGAGTAGCCGCTCCAGCGCACTGAAAAGTTGGTGGACACGATTCCTTGCGGCAGCCAGTTGGTCCCGTTGTAATTCACCGTCCCCTCCAACCGGGAGGTGGCTATTTCACCCATGGCATTGGTGTTCTGATAATATTCCGCCAGCAACCCTGGCAGGGTCAAATCAATATTGCCCAGCCACGTCGCATTGGTGTTCAAGTGGCCGACCGTGCGGCTGAGTGGAAGATAGCTATGCGCCACCCAAACCTGGCCGTTGGTGTCCACCGTCAAGCCTTGAGAATCCGCGTTGCCATGATAAAAAAGCGTATCGGGCGTGGTGGACACAGTGCCATTGGTCTGCCAGCGAAAGACCGAATTGCCAGAGGTTTGCCAGACATAAGGGAACACCGGGTCCAACGCAATACCGTATGGAGCCGTTCCATCCGCGTATAAATAGGTCCAGTCATTGGTGGTGGGCGGGTAGTTGGTGGAAGGACGCAGCCACATTGCCCCGCCCCACAGCGAGGCAGACCATAGATTCCCCAATCCATCTATCACCCCGCCGTAACCGCCCGCGTATGGATCAAACGCCGAGTCAGGTACAGGCTGGCCAGTTAAACCATTGATTTTTTGGTGGGTTTGTGGGGTGTCTCTGCCGCCCACCCAAATGTCATTAAACCGGTCCACGGCGATGGTCCGCGTGCCAATGCAGGCTACGCGAGTATATTCCGTAATGGCTTCATCCTCGGCGGTGGTCACCCCGCCATAAGTATCCACCTCATTGGCGTTAGACCATGGCAGGACGTTCGCCAGTCCCGTTGAAGTCCGGATATATCCATCGCCATCCCGATCCAGACAGGTGTTGTACGCCGCATCCGCAATCATAACGTATTGCCCTTTGGGATTCGCAACATAATTGGTTCCACTCTTATCGTAGCGCGTGCCACCTAAAATAAGACCAATGCGCGTAATTGAACCACTGGTGAAACTGAGATTGTCTTCGCGATTGGCCACCCACACGTTGCCGTATTGGTCCACCGTGGTTCGAGAAGGACTAGGGTTTGGTACGGGTGCTGTTAAATATTCCCCAATCACCTGCCCATTCGTGGTGTTAATCCGCGCCACAGTGCCACGATCAGAACACGCCACATTGATAAACGGGAACATGGGCGGCAGGTTGGTCTTGAATTGCACCTGATTACTGACCGCCTCCAGACCGCTCATCAACCCCAGGTTGAAATCCGCATTGGAGGAATAGACCTGCGCGTAATCGGAATAGTCCAGAATCAAAGCGGTTGCCTGGTTGGTTGCCCGCCACCGCCCATAATTGGCTATGAACTGGAGAGTGGCGGTTTCAGCGCCTTCAACGGTTGTATCTTGAAGCGGCGTTAGAATCACATCCACACTGGCCTGGTTCGCCGGAATGGTCACCGTCAGGTTGGTTCCGTTGGTGGTGATGGATGATAGCGTATAATCCGTTGCATAAACCGCCGTCCCCGAAGCAAGTAGTTCCACTGTCAGCGCCTCATTGGTAGAGACCGGGTAGTTTCCCAGACGGAAGATACGGAATGTAGCGGTGTTGGTCGCCGGAGGTTCCATCGCCACTCCATCCACAAGTTCTAGCCCCACCAGTTGATCATCCGCTGGATTATTCGTTGCTGTATGGCTTACGAGAAGTTCAAAGGCATCAGTAAATCCCCCGACGTCCGAGTCGTTGGTGGTGCCGAGAATGAAGAAGACCACCGGGCTGGGCGGGTTGGAGAGGGTGAAAAGGTCCGTGATATAGCCGTTGGTTACCCAGGTCCATTGTGAGTTGGTGACGTGGTTCATCACCAGGTTGGTGGTCATGAACAGGTCATAGAGGAAATTGGTCATGCCGTTGCTGATGGTGGTGCTGAGCAGGTTCGAGCCAAAGATGGGAATGGTCAGCATCAAACCATTGGTGGGGCCGGGACCGAAGGTGGGACCGCCGCCACTGGTGCCGCCACCGCCGCCAAACGAGGGTGGCGAAGGAGGGCCGCTGTCGTCCATCGTGTACAGGGTGTTCATGGTCAACCCCGCCCGGCGGGCCAGTATTCGTTGCCGCCGGGATTGATCTTCCTCAGGCGTGATCGGCCCCAGGTTCATGCGCGGTGATTGCTGGGCGAAGTCCCATGCGTAATGCGCCTCGGTGCATTGCCCGCTCCACGCCACCAGTTCGTTAAAGCATCCCTCAGCCGGGTGCCGGC
The DNA here is from genome assembly GCA_037139415.1 of Verrucomicrobiota bacterium. Taxonomy (NCBI): domain Bacteria; kingdom Pseudomonadati; phylum Verrucomicrobiota; species Verrucomicrobiota bacterium. The sequence goes on from JBAXGN010000032.1 coordinate 42,116, forward strand.
CTTTGCTGGTCGAGCCGACGAATAAACCCCACCGTTCCATGGGCACCAATTGATCCATCGGCCCCGGTCCCGTGCTTTGGTCGTATATCTGGCCGTCCACCATCAACCGGAATACGTTGTTGCTTGCGGAGACGACCACCCCCAGTTGATGAAACGCCCCGGCTTCCCATTGGATGGGCGCGGACAGGAGCAGCTCAGGATCATCTCCCGCAAAGGCGTGGATTTGCAGGCGGGTGCCTTGGGGATTGACGCTCAGGGTCCATCCGCAGGCGGGTGTTCCCGCCACGTCCGTCACCTCGATCAGCACGGCGCGGTGACCGGGACCTTCGCCGCTGGACCAGCCGGGCGCGTAGTACCATCGGAATGAGCCTTCGAGGGGGTTGAAGTTGCGCTTGGGGCCGCTCAAGGCCGGAATATAGCAATAAGACGCTGGTGCTTGATCGCCACCGAGGGCTACCGAATACCCCGCCCAGGAATCAAGCCGGGTGACATTGCGCAGGTAAAGATTGTGCGTGGTGAGTTCCGGGATGAAGAGGTTGCTGGCCCGGTTGGTGGGGAACAATTCAAAACGCTGACGGTAGTTTTCGTGCTCGGGAAGGAAAGGGGTAAGGGGGCGGGGACGCGCGATTACTGACAAAGCCGAAAGACAAAGCAACACCGTCAGAGTTGCAGTAACCCTTCCCAATTTGATTCTCGGCCACCAACCATGGTTTGCCGCCGAATTCGTTTTCATAATTTGACTTACCTGCCCGTGGTTTGCCACGCTCAGGCACTGAATTAAAGAACAATCCCTATGAAAAGTTTTGCTTTTTCATAAGAGATGGTTTGCAGACTACGCTAATGTAAGTGTTCGTCAATAGCATTTGAAAATAATCATCTCTTTCCGTTGCGCGAGGAAACCGCTCGACAAAGGGGAATTCGCCACGTTAGCCTTGCCGCATGGTTGCTGATGAATTTGATGTGAAATATGTGGCCCACCTGGCCCGGCTGGCGTTGACGCCGGAGGAACAGGCCAAGTTGGGGGCGCAACTGGAAAGCATTTTGACGTATGTCAACCAGTTGAAGGAAGTGGATGTGTCGGGCGTGGAACCCACCGCGCACGCGTTTCCGCTCACCAATGTGACGCGCCCGGATGTGGTGCGGCCCTCGCTGCCCAATGAGGACGCCCTGCGCAACGCCCCCGCCAAGGCCAACGGGCTGTTCCTGGTGCCTAAAATCGTCGAATAATCCCGCCCATGCCAAATCAATTGACCATTTCTGCGGCCCGCGCCCAATTGGATCGCCGCACCCTTTCCAGCCGCGACCTGATGCAGGCGTGCCTGAACCGCGTCGCCGCTGTGGAGCCCAAATTACACGCGTTCATCAGCCATGACCCCGCCGATGCGCTGAAGCAAGCCGAGGCGGCCGACCAGCGGTTGGCGGCCGGGGAACGGCTGCCGCTGTTGGGTGTGCCGATTGCCATCAAGGATGTTATTTGCGTCAAGGATCACCCCTGCAATTGCGGTTCCAAAATCCTGGGTAACTTCGTTTCGCCCTACGACGCCACCGTGATTGAAAAGCTGAAGGCCGCCGGGGCCATCGTGTTTGGCCGGGTGAACATGGATGAGTTCGCCATGGGCAGCTCCACGGAAAATTCCGCGTTCGGCACCTCCCGCAATCCCTGGGATCCCACCCGCATTCCGGGCGGCTCCTCCGGCGGTTCCGCCGTGGCCGTGGCGGCGGATGAATGCCTGGCCGCACTCGGTTCGGATACCGGCGGTTCCATTCGGCAGCCCGCCGCCTTGTGCGGGTGCGTGGGGCTCAAGCCGACGTATGGCCGCGTCTCCCGTTACGGGTTGGTCGCGTTTGCGTCGTCGCTGGACCAGATCGGGCCGTTCACCAAGGACGTGCGCGATGCCGCCATTTTGCTCCAAGCCATCAGCGGCCCGGACGGGCGGGACTCGTCGAGCGTGCCGCAACCGGTGCCGGATTATGCCGCTGCGTTGGATGGCAATGTCAAGAGGCTGAAGCTGGGGTTGCCCAAGGAATACATGATCGGCGGCCTGGACCCTGAGGTAAAGCAGTCGGTGGATAACGCCGTGCGCAAGTTCCAGGAGATGGGCGCGGAAATCCGCGAAATCTCCTTGCCGCATACCAATTATGCCGTGGCGACCTATTACGTCATCGCCACCGCCGAGGCCAGCGCCAACCTGGCGCGCTTCGACGGCATCCGCTATTGCGCGCGCGTGGACGGGCCGGACCCCATCGCGCTGTACATGCGCACGCGCGGCGCGGGCTTTGGGCCGGAGGTGAAGCGGCGCATCATCCTGGGCACCTACGTGCTCAGCAGCGGTTATTACGACGCCTATTACCTGCGCGCCCAGAAAGTCCGCACGCTCATTCGCAATGACTTCCTCAAGGCCTTCGAGCAGGTGGACGCCGTCATCACGCCCACCACGCCCACGGCCGCGTTCAAGATCGGCGAGAAATCCGATGATCCGTTGCAGATGTACCTCTCCGATATTTTCACCATCTCCTGCAACCTGGCGGGCATCTGCGGCATCAGCGTCCCGTGCGGGTTCACCGCCCATCCCCGCCTGCCCATCGGCCTGCAACTCCTGGGCAAACCGTTCGGCGAAGCGCCCCTGCTCAAGCTCGCGCACGCCTACGAACAAAGCACGAACTGGCACCAACAAAAGCCAACGCTCTAATTTACCATGGAATACGAAGCCGTCATCGGGCTGGAAACGCACGTTCAGCTCAAAACCAAATCCAAAATGTGGTGCGGGTGCGCCAATGAGTTCGGCGCGGACCCCAACACCAATGTTTGCCCGGTCTGCCTGGGGATGCCCGGCGTCCTGCCCGTGGCCAACGACGAGGCCCTGCGCCTCACCGTGCTCACCGGTTACCTGCTCAATTGCGAAATTCCCCGCTACGCCAAGTTCGACCGGAAGAACTATTTCTATCCGGACATGCCCAAGAATTACCAGGTCACGCAATACGACAAGCCTTCCACCACCACCGGCTGGGTCGAGTTCGAGTATGCCGGGGGCATCAGCCGCGTGCGCATCACCCGCGCCCACCTCGAAGAAGACGTCGGCAAGAGCTTTCACTTCGACCATCACAGCGGCGTGGACTTCAACCGCGCCGGCGTGCCGTTGCTGGAGATCGTCTCCGAGCCCGACCTCACCAACTCGGACATGGCGTATGAATACCTCAATGCCCTCAAGGAAATCCTGATCTACGGCGGCATCAGCGATTGCGACATGGAAAAGGGCATGGTCCGCTGCGACGTCAACGTCAGCGTGCGGCCCAAGGGCGAGACCAAGCTGGGCGCCAAGATCGAAATCAAGAACATGAACTCGTTCAGCGGCGTGCGCCGCGCGCTCGAGTATGAAATCCCGCGCCAGATCGCCGTCGTTACCCAAGGCGGCAAGCTCAGCCAGGAAACCCGCCGCTGGGATGACGCCGCCGGCATCACCGAACTCATGCGCACCAAGGAAGACGCCCACGATTACCGCTACTTCCCCGAGCCGGACCTCATGCCCTTTGAGCCCACCGACGCCTGGCTGGCCGAGGTCAAGGCCCGCGTCGTGGAACTCCCCGCCGCCCGCAAGCGCCGGTTCATCAGCCAATACCAGTTGCCCGCCGGCGATGCCGAGGTGTTCAAGAACGACGTGCCGCTGGGCGATTATTTCGAAACCCTGGCGCGCGGCGCGAAGCACCCCAAGGCCATCGCCAACTGGGTCATCAACAACCTGCGCGCCAAAATGTCCGAGACCAGCACCGGCCTGGCCGAACTCAAATTCCCGCCGTCAGCCATCGCGGAACTGGCCGAGCTGGTGGACAGCGGCAAGATCAGCACCAAGATCGCGCAAGAAGTCTTTGCCGACGTGTTTGCCACCGGTGAAGCCCCGGCCAGCATCGTGGAAAAGAAAGGCCTCGTGCAGGTGAGCGACACGGGCGCCATTGAGAAATTCTGCGATGAAGCCATCGCCGCCAACCCCAAGGCCGTGGCCGATTACAAAGCGGGCAAAATGGCCGCGCTCAATTCCCTCAAGGGCTTGGTAATGAAATTCAGCAAAGGCAAGGCCAACCCGAACCTCGCCGGGGAAACCCTCGAACGCAAACTAACCACGTAGCCGCCGAGGTAAGGAGGCGGATTCCCCATTCCCCTTTCCACGTAGCCGTCGAGATAAGGAGACGGAGTTCGGGAATTAACGTCTAAAAATCCGTCTCCTTACCTTCCAAGATACAGAAGTGTTGAAAAAATGCAGAACATGTTGAATATAAGTATCTTTTGCCCCAGCAAGCGCGGAGCGATTGATTTGCTCGACGGCTACATGGGTGGTTCGGCTTCCCGGGTGGTCACATAGAACTTCCAGTAGCGCTCCCAGAATTCTTCATCCAGGGGATGCATCCGGGGATAGCCCGGCACCATTGCGCCGCTGAACGGCCACTTTCGGGCAGCGGCTACCAACTTGGCGCGCGCCGGATTTTCCAAGACATAGAAGCATGTGGCGGCAAACGCATTTCGGCGGCGCTCTTCCTCTCGCAGCACATGGTCATGCGGTTGGGGTTGCCACTCCCGACCTTGGCCAAGCGCAGGCTTCAACTCGGCGCGCAGGAACTTCATTGCATTGAGTTGGTCGCTCTCCCGGCGCAATCCCATCCAAACCAAATGCAAGTGATCTGGCATCAGGCAATAGGCCGGGCACCAGACCATATAGCGCACCGCCGTATGCAGCAGGATTTCACGGAAGGTGGCGTGAAACGCGGATGTCAGCCATCCGCGTGAACGTTCCTCCAAGGTGTTGGTCCAAAGAACCACCGCGTGCCCTTGGTAATACTGCCGTTCCAATCGCGGCAGGTTGCTTTTAGGTTCAAATGGCATGGTCGTACCGTAGCCAAGCCCATGGGGAAAGCGGAAGAAAAAAATACACCAAGCGTAGCCGTCGAGGTAAGGAGACGGATTCCCTTTCCCGTAGCCGCCGAGGTAAGGAGACGGATTCCCTTTCCCGTAGCCGCCGAGGTAAGGAGGCGGATTCCCCATTCCCCTTCCGCGTAGCCGCCGAGATAAGAAGACGAAGTCCGCGAATTCAGGTTAAAAAACTCCGTCTCCTTACCTCGACGGCTACGCGACGTCAAAATAAATCCTTGCTATGCGGCCCGGAACGGCGCAACCCTACACCCGTGAGCCGCGTTCCTGATAACCGTAAGGAAACTGGCCTGCGCCAACCGGCGGAGGTCAAGGCCGATGCTGTGGCGAAGGAACGTCTGGAGCACCTCGCCTCCGAAGTCGCCCTGAAGACGATTCACGAGCTGGAGGTGTATAAGATCGAGTTGGAAGCGCACAACCGGGAATTGCGCTACACCCAGCAGGAAGTCGAATCCGCCCGCGACAAATACTTTGGCTTCTACGACCAGGCCCCCATCGGTTACCTGACCTTGAGCGAAAAGGACTTGATCCTGGAAGCCAACCTCAAGGCCGCCGAACTGCTGGGCGTGCCCCGGAACGAGTTACTCCGGCAACCGCTCATCCGGTTCATCCTCCCCGACGACCAGGCCCGCTACCGCCAGCATAAAAAACGACTCTGGGATACCGGCGCGCCCCAGCAGTGCGACCTGCGGTTGCTAAAGGAAGACGGCACCGAATTCTGGGTGCATCTCAAAGGCGTCGCCGCGTCGGAGCCAGATGGCACCCGCGTCTGCCGCCTCATCCTGAGCGACATCACCGAGCGCAAGCGCATGGAAGAGACACTGCGGGAGAGCGAGCAGCGGTTCCGAACCCTGACGGAACTGGCCCCGATTGGCATTTACCGGTCCACACCGGACGGCCACTGCACATACGTCAACGACTGCTGGTGTGAAATAAGCGGCCTAAGCCTGACCGAGGCGCTCGGGCTGGGCTGGGCCAAGGCGCTACATCCTGAAGATCGGGACGTCGTCTTTGCGCGTTGGCAGGAGATGGTGGATTCCGCCAGCCACTGGGGAATGGAATACCGTTTCCAAACCCCAGCCGGAAAAGTCACCTGGGTGTACGGCCAGGCCGCCCCGCAGCGCGACGCACAGGGCAAGATTATCGGCTATGTCGGCGTCAATTACAACATCACCGAGCGCAAACAGGCAGAGGCCGAGCGGGAACGGTTGGAAACCCAGACCCGGCAACTCCAGAAGGCCGAGAGCCTGGGCCGCATGGCCGGGGCCATCGCCCACCACTACAACAACCAGCTCCAGGCCGTGATGTTGAACCTGGATATGGCCATGGAAGCACTGCCGCCCCAGGCCGAACCCGCGGAAAGCCTGGCCGGCGCCATGCAGGCCGCCCGCAAAGCGGCGGAAGTAAGCCGCCTGATGGTGACTTACCTCGGGCTGGACCAGGTCAAGCACGAGCTGCTGGACCTCTCTGAAACCTGCCAGAATTACCTGCCCCTGCTGCGCGCCAGCCTGCCGCACAGCGTGAGGATCGACACCACGTGTCTCATCCCCGGCCCCGTCATCCGGGCCAACGCCAACCAACTTCACCAAGTGCTGACCAACCTGGTCACCAACGCCTGGGAAGCCATGGGTGAGACCCGGAGCGCCATTCATCTGGCCATTAATACTGTTCCCGCCACGGCTATCCCCGCCGCCCACCGCTTCCCCATCGGTTGGCAGCCGGATGCGCCGGCCTATGCCTGCCTGGAAGTCGCCGACACAGGCAGCGGCATTGCGGACAAGGACATCGAAAAACTCTTTGACCCGTTTTTTACCACCAAATTCATCGGCCGGGGTTTAGGCCTGCCGGTCGTGCTGGGCATTGCGAAGACCCACCACGGGGCGGTCACCGTGACGAGCGAACTTGGCCAGGGCAGCCGCTTCCGCCTCTTCCTGCCGTTGTCCACCGAGGCGATTGTCCGCCCGCCAGCCCCAACCGTTCCCGCCCGGAAGTCGCTCCTGACGGGCACCATTCTGCTGGTGGAGGATGAACAAACCTCACGCACCGTGGTTGCCCTCGCCCTCAAACGGATGGGCTTTAAAGTGCTGGCGGCAGCGGATGGCGTCGAGGCGGTGGAATTATTCAAGCAGCACCAGGCCGAAACCGACTGCGTGCTCTGCGATCTCACCATGCCGCGCATGAACGGTTGGGAAACCTTGGCAGCCCTCCGCCAGATCGTGCCCATCATCCCGGTGATCCTCGCCAGCGGCTACGATGAAGCGCATGTCATGAAAGACGAACATGCGGAAAAGCCCCAGGCATTCCTGGGCAAGCCGTATGAATTGGACGCCCTGCGCACCACCCTTGAACGCGTGCTGGGGCAGGCGTAACTCCGCACTCCGCATTCCGAAATCGAAGGTTCCCCATTCCGCACTCCGCATTCCGCATTCCGAAATCCGCAATGGAAGGTTCCTTCCCCGTACCGCAGGTTTCCTAACCTGCCGTATCGCCGACTTCCCAGTCGGCAGACCGTTTGGCATTTCCCAACGCTTGCGAATTTT